>NZ_CP089290.1:0-300000 GCF_022819385.1 Candidatus Nanosynbacter sp. HMT-352 | reverse complement strand
GTACATGTTCCAGATCATACCAAGCTTACGCGCTACATCCATCACATCCTTATCCGCCAAGGCAAAGTTTTCGCCATTTGTTAGTGGACTTGAAAGCATCAAGAATCGGAAGCTGTCGGCCGAAGTCTTATTCATCAATTCCATCGGATCGGTATAATTCTTTAGCTTCTTGCTCATTTTTTTACCGTCGGCAGCATTGATAAATCCAGTACAAATCAAATTCTTCCATGGAGATTTACCAAACAAAGCCACGTTTACCGCCGTTAAGCTATAGAACCAGCCACGCGTCTGGTCAATCGCCTCAATGATAAAGTCAGCCGGAAAACTTGCTTCAAATTTTTCCTTGTTCTCAAATGGATAATGGAATTGAGCGAATGGCATCGAGCCAGACTCAAACCAACAATCCAAAACCTTGCCGATGTGATGCATTTCTGCGCCGTCGCACTCAAACGTAACGTCCATAACTTGCGGCAAATGGTAATCGTCCAACTTGCAGCCCGTAACTTCTTCAAATTCCGCAAAGCTACCAATCACCTTCACCACTTCCGTGCCATCATTTTTCACGCCCTTCCACACTGGAATTGGTGTCGCCCAGTAACGATCGCGGCTCAAATTCCAATCCGGCGCCTGCTCGATGATGTTATGGAATCGTCCAGTCCTCAGATTATCTGGCGTCCAGCTTGTCTGCTCGTTCGCCTCCAACATTTCCTTTTTCTGGCTCTGAACATCCATAAACCAACTTGGATGAGCACGGTACATCAATTTCGTGCCACATCGATGACAATGCGGATATTCGTGGCGAATATATTCAATTTTCAGCGCCCGACCCTCTTCCAGTAAAGTCTTCGCTATCTCTTTATTCACTTCCCAAATATTACGACCCAGCCATCTGCCTTCTGTGTAATTTCCATCACCATCAACTAACGATAGCACTGGAACGTCATTTTTTCGGCACAATTCATAATCGTCCTCACCGTAAGCTGGCGCAATATGAACAATTCCCGTACCATCATCAGTCGTCACGAAATCTGCGTGAAGAATCTTATGCGCAGCCGGCCCACGATTTTCAAACAAAGGCTCAAATCGCTTGCCCACCAATTCAGAACCTTTAATCGTCTTAACAATTGAATATTCCAGCGGCTGGTGCTTTTCGTCCGTCATAACTTTCTCGACTCGGTCACTTGCAACGTAAAACTTTTTATCGCCGTACGCCACCAAAGAATAATCAACGTCTTGATTTACCGCCAAGACCATATTTGCCGGCAAAGTCCACGGCGTTGTCGTCCACGCAAGCAAATATTCATCCTCATCTTCCAGCTTAAAGTAAACGAATAAGCTCGGGTCGGTGTCCATTTGATAGCTATTCTCCATAGCCACTTCACTCTTAGAAATTGGCGTCGCGTCCTTCGTACAATAGACCAAAATCTTTTCACCTTCGTAGATTTTACCTTCTTCGTAAAGTCTCTTGAACGCCCACCAAACAGATTCCATGTAATTATTATCCATGGTTTTATAAGCGCCCTTAAACTCGACCCAACGACCAATTCGCTCAATCGTGTCTTCCCATTCGGTGCCAGTTCGAACCATAGCTGCTCGACATTCCTTGACATAATCTGAAACGCTAATTTTTGTGCCAATCTCTTTTTTATTAGAAATGCCTAGCGTTTTTTCGACGTAAACCTCTGCTGGCAGCCCATGACAATCCCAGCCCCAACGGCGCTCAACTCGCTGACCTTTCATCGTGTGAAATCGTCCCATCGTATCCTTCACAGTACTGACCAATAAATGTCCGTGGTGTGGCGTTCCCGTCAAAAACGGAGGACCGTCATAAAAAACCCAAGAATTATCAGCAGGACGCTGCGCGATCGACTTGTTAAATGTGTCATCCTCTTTCCATCGCTGCACCCAATCTTTCTCATATTCTGCAGCTCGACGACGTGTTCCATGTTTGAATTTCATTATATTGCCTCCTTTATTTTTTAGATCTTCGACAATTATTTTCAATTAAAAATCACCTCTTTTGACTTCGAGAATCCGCTTGGGTGTTTTATGCGGACGGTACCATCTCGATTCCAAAAGAAGTGATTCTTTCAGCTCTTTATTTGCTATTTACGCAAGCTCACGGCAGGTTCTAATCTCGACTTTATGCCGATTTCTTCCCGCAGACTTCACGGCTGATAACCGCTCATTTCACGCCAATTCAACATACGCGAAAACGCCCTACTGCTATTGTAGCGCGTTTTCATCAAAATCCCAAGAACTTTATTTAATTTCCAGACCGCCTAAAATACACTCACCCTTCAGATATAGAGTCTTTTTGGCAGAATCTTTAGGTAGAGTTTTATCATCAGTTCCACCCAAAAATCCGCGCACTTCGTTCTTAACAATCACATCGTCTGGCAAAGTAATGTTAACGCCACCGCAAAATGTAAAAATTTCAATTACAGAACCGTCTTTAATCTTTGCTTGACGCAAATCCAAATCCACGCCACCAAATATCGCAACCAACGAACCGCCAGTATAATCACCTTTTACAGCGTCTTCTTCGCCCCAAAAACAAGCAATTTTCTCACTACCTGCGTTGTCTTTGTCCAGCTTTTTGGAGCGCTTAACACCCTTAGGGCTGGTATTAAACATCATTGTCAAACCAGCAGCAATCAAAACTACAGGCCAGAATACCTTCCAGATACTAACATCAACTATTCCGTAAGAATTGACGCCAATCAGAACGCCAATCGCAACCAGTAATAATCCCCAAATCCATGACGTTTTATTTCGATAATTGAATATATTCACCAGCCCAGACAATACAAATCCTGCAGCCCAAACCGTACCCCAGAAAATATCCCAGCTAATGTTAATAACTTCGAGGTTTTTCAATAGTAAAACCCCGCCGAGCGCCACGATTACAATGCTCAAAAACGCTCTAATCAGAGAACTTTTCTTCATACAACTATTCTATCACTTTTTTATAAACTCAACGCTTTTTAAATTGAACAGTTTTTTTGTTCCGTTTTGATTTTATGACAATTATCACTATCAAAATAATGAACAAAAGTATTCCACCGCCAATCATCATTAACGCTGTAGTTGATGGCCAGAAGAACAATTCTTTTGGCTCAGCGGTTTTGGTGATTAGCTCATTTTTATCCTGGCTAATTCCCCACTCGCCAGCCTTCTTTTTATAGGAAATCGACAACTCTACCTTATATTTTCCACCCCAAAACGGCGCCAAATTGCTATCATAATTAAACTGCCGCGTTTCATTCGCAATCATTGCATTCACGCCACCGTTTTTATAGACAACATTCCCCATCGGGTCTTTCACGACCAACTTTACGTCAACATCAGCCGACACATTGCCAGAATTTTTTAAGGCAATTTCATACAATTGACTACTGTTAGAATTCTTAACATTAAACTTCTCAATCGTCACGTCGCGGTGAATATCGCCAGGAACGGTTATCGCCATACGAATAGCCTGACGAGTCTGAACTTGAATGCCGCCAGCATTATTTGACACCTGTTTAACCTTCCGCTGAACAACCATACATGCATTATGCTCGCCAACATCTGCTTTGCTTGGAACATTTACCGTAAAATCAACAAGCGTGTTCTCGTTCGCGCCAAGAGTCACCTCTTTCTTAGAGACAGAAACCCACTTGCCCGCACCAACTTTATCCTCCGACTTCTCCTTGCAGGTCATATCGCCAGTCGTTGTAACTGTGCCGTCAACCGAATAAACTTCAATCGTTTCTTCTTTATCAGACCCGTTTTGGACATACAATTGGTCAGATTTCGAAGCGCCGCCAGAAAGATTATAGATGAAAATTGAGCTTGTCCTGGGATTATTTGGATCAGGATTTGCCGGTCGACCACCAATACCATTAGCAGACACCGACACAGGCAAAATCAGTCCTGCAAGCACCGCCACTCCAATAACCTTACTCCATAACAAACTCTTCATATCCCTCCTTAAAGCCTATTATGCTTATTATATCAATGTCACACATAAAAGAATAGACACTCATCAGAATGTCTATTCTCGCTCAATAATCTAAGCCTTTTTATTAAATAGCCGTGACAGTCTGAACCATTGGGAGAGTGTATGTGCCAGCTGGCTGAGAAGCTGGAATAGCCTGAGTCAATCCAATGCCCGTAATATAGCCAGCCCAAACTTTATCTGCACTAGCTGAGGCTGTCATTAATCTAACTGGATTACTTCCACTAAACGCAGTCGCAGCGTTTTTTAATACGCCAGTACCCGAGCCAATTACTGGAGTGATTGTTCCCGCCGAAGGATTGACTGTTAATTGTCCAGTAGTAGCATTAGCATTATATTTATAAGTGTCAGATCCAGCAGAACGCCATTCACCAGACCCTGGCTGAAGAGCATTTAGAGTCAGAGTCCAGCCATTATTTGCGGCACCCGGATTTTCAACATAAATACGATTCTGATTATCTCCAAATGTTCCAGTTGAAGTCTGTTGCGAAAACGATACGGTTTTAGCTGCCATAGAAAATGTTGGATTATTAACCACGACATTACTTGAATTACGAATGTCAGTACTCAAGACTCCAGGATTAATTGTCTGAGAGAGTTTAGAGTTAGCGGTAGTTGCGGCATTAGCAACAGAGGAATTCGTCATATTGTACAATCCCAATAGACCAACTACACCTACGCTCGCAATGATTAATAATGCTAATTTCTTCATTTTTTCTCCTTACTTAATTGATTTAATTTATTATGCTAATAATTACTGTGGTTATTTTTTCATTCATCCCTCTTTTTCTGTTTTTTAACAATAAATAACATAATGAACGCCGCAACAATTACACCAATGCCAGCAGCCATAATCGTCCATAAATTAATTCCCGTATTAGCCAAAGCCTTACTTATCTCTTTAACAATCTTTGGAATAACAATAACATCTTCAATGGTTTTTTTCGGAGTCGTGAATGAAAAATCAGCAAACCGCACTACTTCCGGAGATGTCACATCAGCCTTCAGTTTAGTTGTAACGCGACCGTTATAAGTGTGTTCTGGAGCTGGCGGCATAAAATTATCACCTGGATGATTATTCTGCCAATTTGAAAAATCCAACACCCATATATTTCCGTTAACTTTAAGCTCGCTATCCCGCCCCAAAACAAAAGTCCGACCACCGAACTCAACCTTCAAATCGTGCTGACCTGTCGCGGGATTAGCTACCGTATGCACCGCATCATAAACGCCATACACCAGCAGATCTTTCCCATTTACCAAATCAAACTTAGAGAATTTTGGCGGAAAAATCGGACAAATTGACTCATTCATCTGACTACCTGTTTCCAGAGAATCGCGAGTACAGTCAGTAATCACTTGTGACAAATTAGAATTAGCCGACGAGTTCGCAAAAGCCGAATAAGGGCTGCCCAAAATAGCTAGTAGTGTTATGACAATGAATAATTTTTTTACTCTATTTTTCATACTCAACCCTATTGCGCTGTTACCGTTAATGTCATTGGCAATTCATAAGTTCCTGGTTTTTGATATGCTGGAATAGTCTGATTTAATCGAACATTCTGTAGTAAAAATGCGCACCCCAATTGACCAGTTGACCCGCTACTGCTCATCAATGTAACGCCGTTAGCCGTAGCAGTCCCTACCTTAAATTGAGAATCAACGCCCTTTGATATTCCTGATGTTTGGCAAGTTGACCCGCTCAATGAACTACCCGAAGCTAAGACAGATGATGTGCCAAAATTGACAGACAGAAATCCCTGATCGCCATTAGTGCCGTTGAACATATACGATTCTGTGCCGCCAGTTCGCTTCCACTTGGCGGTCGCGCCGTCAGATGCCGACAACACAACGCTCCACCCAGAACTGGTCTGTGTATTTGTCACTTCAATTTGTTTCGAGCTTGAGTTGGACAAGAAAGCGCTGGTAGCTACACTGCTATTACTCATAGTCGAGTTGTCAAACTTCGTACCGGTATCCGTAATTGTAGCGCCAGCATTATCCCTAAAACGAATGTCTAACGACCCAGGAGCAGTCTTAAATTCTGGATACATTGTGTAGTTATCAATACTAGATCCAGGAGCGGCAGTCGTATCGGTTGCTACGCGGACGCAATAACTTTCATTCCTGTCGAGTCCTTTATCAACAAGCGCCAAATCCCACACGCCCATTTCGCCAGCAGATATTTTTTGCGCATTCGTAAATGTTCCAGCCGCTCCGCTTTTTCTCACCAGGCTTTGAGGTCGAGAAGCGATAGCTCCTGCCGGTAATTCCGGATCAGATGAATTACTATTGATATTAGTGCCGTCAGCGGGACCGCTCACAGAATAAGCAAGTTTTGACGCTCCGGTCACGACTTGCCAATCTGAACTACTTACCGCCGAACAAGTTGCTGCGCTGCCCTTTTTTGCATATTCGACACGCAGCTTCATTGACGCAGATTCAATAGCTCCCCCTGGAGGCGCTATTAGCGTAGGGCTCGTGACAGGACTGTTGCTCGACTGACCATTTCCTACCTGACCCTTGTTATTATTACCCCAACAATACATCTCACCCGTACGTAAGGCGCATAAAAAGTCTTTACCTACATACATGGAAGTTTCACCAGAACTCGTAAATGAAACATTCACTTTTACAGGGGAGGGCAAAAATCCTGTAGCCACCCCACTACCCATTTGACCCTTAGAATTGTCACCCCAACAATAAATTTCGCCAGTATTTAATACCATACACGTAAATTCGCCGCCAGCGTAAACATTTTTAATAGTCTTTCCTCCAGAAAGGACATTACTGCCAAAAGGAACTCTTGAAGCAGTATTTCTATAGCCCATTGCCGTAACGCCCAACTGACCCTTGTCATTTTTTCCCCAGCAATACACTTCTTGACCGCCAGAAATAACAGCACAGGCATGTGAATCACCAGCAGATATTGACTCAACTTTTTTTCCATTAAAACCTTTGACTTCAGTAGGATACTGAGTTTTACCAGTAGCAAGTCCTACTCCAGTCCTTCCCGTAGCATTAGACCCCCAGCAAAATGCTTTGCCTTCAACCGTCGCAGCGCACGTGAATTTATCTCCTGCAACAACCTGTTTAACCGATTCCGTCCCAAAGTTACTCATATTAACCGCCGTTGGTGTGTTTGAGCCTAAGAATACGTCACGACCTAATTCTCCATTTATACCTCTACCCCAACAGTACAATTTTCTCTCCGAGTTAAGCGAGCAAGTATGTTCATTGCCCGCAGCAATTTGAGAAACGACTGTGGTCGCGGTCTCTATAACTGGATATGGAGCATTCCTCTGAACTATACCACTATTCCCTAGCCTTCCAGCTAAGCCATAGCCCCAACAATAATCTTTATTATCAGAAGCGATTACACAAGTATGATAATAACCAGTGGTAATCTGTTTGATAGTTTTCCCATTGAGAACATCTTGTGTATATACGGGCACTGGAGTCGTTGATGAGGTGGTTGAATTAGTACCAAGAACTCCATACTGACCATTACCCCAACAATAAACACTATCATCCGACATAATGGCGCAGTTATGCTCATACCCGCTTCCGTATTCAGCTAATTTTTTAAAATATGCACTCTTATTTTGAAGACCAACCCTCAGCCGAAAATCGGCGCCGACTTTTGGTAATGTGGCAACGGTGTTGGTATTTGCAAGCGGACTGCCTGGATTAATACTATTGGACGATTCGTACAATCGATAAGAAACTTGTTCCACTTCAACCTGCTTGCCACCACTAGGAATAGTTGCACGACTTTGCTGAGAACTCAAAAGCATAAATCCTAAGGCTGCGCTAACAACAATAAAACCGCCAAGAATAAAAAATCTCTTGGCTTTACGGTCTTTTATTATTGATAAAGTTCTATTATGTTCCATAGTGGTGGTATAAATTGAGCATAAATATACATCATAAATATACCATAAGCACTTTGCATAAAGCAAGCAAAACTAGAACAATTGGCTGCCGAATTTGGCGATTATCGCGACAATTACCGCAACAACCAGCGATACCACGACAAGCACATCATATCCACCACCAACGATCTTCTGCATATATCGACAAGGAATATTTTTCTGTAGAACATTATAGCGCGTCAAACCGAACATAATCATCAGCATTCCAAGATCTAAGGTCAAGCACCACGGACAAAGCACGCCAATTTCGACGTAGCTCATATAAAACATCCAAATAGCAAATATCATTCCGATGATAGCACCGACTTGCGCCGCCTGCATAAACCACTTTGGAAACTTCGCTCCCGCTAACAACGCTACTGCAATTGTTACCATAACAGGCAAAGTCATCACGCCGATGAAACTGTTTGGAAATCCTAAAATAGCCGCCGACCAATGATTCGCCACCGCCGAACAGCTCAGAGCCGAGCTAAAATCGCAGCTTAATACGGCATGAGAGTTTTTTGCTAGTTCTAAGGCTTCAATAGACAATACGAATGATGCCAACAACCCTAATCCACTACCGACAAGCATTACAAACGCCGCCAAATTTTGCTTTTTCAAATACTCGTGAAATAGCCAGTTTCTGATTTTACTAAACATAAAAACTCACTTCGCTAATTGTTGGTAGCGGCAAGCCACGCCAAAGGTTTTGCAATTGACCACTGTCACTCAGCGCGATAATTGTTGGATATTCTACAATGTCATACACTTCGCAAAAATTATTGCCTTCTGCAGAATCAGGACTCATTTCCTCTAAAACCTGACCAGTTTGTCGGCTAAAATCACGCAAAAAGTCTGAGACTTGGCGCGCATAATCGCTTTCCGAACGATAAATCACAACTACTCGCATTACAATTCCCGCTCGCCCTTACTGCGTCGCTTTGCTAAAATCTCTACAAAATCATCCAGCGTTTTAAACTCATAAAAAACACTGGCAAAACGAACGTACGCCACTTCGTTACGTTTTTCTAGCTCGTCCAAAACTTGATCGCCAATCTGTTTTGACGTAACTTCCGATTCGCCCAGCGCGTATAAAGAATCTTCAACCGCCGTAATGATATTATCGACTTCCTCGTCAGACTTAAAGAATTTTCCGACCGAACGACGCGTAGAATTCGCCAATTTCACTCGGTCAAACAGCTCACGATCGCCATTTTTCTTTATCACCGCTAGATTCGGTTTTTCAACTCGCTCATACGTAGTAAATCGCTTGCCATCTGGAGTTTCTCTGCGACGTCGAATTGCGGCACCATCAGAAACTTCGCGTGATTCAATAACGCGACTATTGCCGATATTAAATATCATTTTATCTACTCCTTGTTCTTCTTTCGTCGCCTCAGAAATGCCGGCGTATCATCCTCATCATCGTCAGCTTCAACGGTTGGATTTTCCCAAATATTAGTTTCTGGCTCAGCCGCAAAACTTTCGGCAGATTCTTCCTTATCCAACTCTAGGTCAATATTTTTAACCATTTCGTCATCAACTTCTGTTTCGGCAGATTTTGTATCGTCACCCACAGTCAAGCTAACTTCCTGCTGGCGGAATGTATCGCTATCAAATCCTGTCGCAATCACCGTAATGACCAGCTCGTCTTCCATTTCCGGCTTCAAAGTCGCACCAAAAATAATGTTGGCATTTGGACTAACAGCGCTAGTAATAATTTCTGCAGCCTCCTGAATTTCTGCCATACTCATGTCGTAGCCGCCAGTTACATTGAACAGAACACCCTTGGCGCCATCAATCGACACCTCAATTAGAGGGCTTTCAATAGCTTGTTGCGCCGCCTGAACCGCTCGATCATCGCCGCTCGCCCGCCCGATGCCCATCAAAGCTGAACCGGCATTGCTCATAATCGCCTTAACATCGGCAAAGTCAAGGTTAATCAAACCATGCTCAGTAATCAGTTCAGAAATACCTTGAACGCCCTGCCTCAAAACATCATCGGCAATTTTGAAAGTTTCCAACAGAGGCGTTCGGCGATCAATAGTTTGCAATAATCTGTCATTTGGAATTGTAATCAAGGTATCAACCTCGCGTCCCAAGTGAGAAATCGCCCAATCCGCGTTAACTCGGCGCTTTTCACCCTCAAAGCTAAACGGTCGAGTTGCCACGCCAACCACCAAAATACCAAGCTCGCGTGCCACTTCTGCTACAACATAACCAGCACCAGAACCAGTTCCGCCACCAGCACCAATTGTCACAAATACCATGTCTGCACCTTCTAAGGCTTCTCTAATTTCGTCACGGGATTCATTAGCTGCAGCCTCGCCAACAGTAGGGTCAGCGCCCGCACCCAAACCATTAGTTGCGTCACGACCAAGATGAATTTTTATGTCAGCCTTCGAATTGTGCAACGCCTGAGCGTCCGTATTCATAGCAATAAATTGGACGCCAGTCAGACCGGCATCTTTCATTCGGTTAATAGCTGAACCACCAGCACCGCCAACACCGACGACTTTTATGCTGGCAAATGTTTGAACTTCACTTGGTTGTATTTGCGGCATATATTCCCTCTCTTAATCCTTACATAAAGTATATCATTTATTTAAATCTAGCGAAAATATTTTTAAGTAAACCGCCAGCTTTTTTAGTGACATCATTTGCGCCAACTATCGGTTTTACCTGCTGCGAAATGCCCATAGAGTCAATCAACATCAGACCAACCGCAGCCGAAAATTCCGCACCTTTTACTTCATCGCTAACTCCGCTATAGCCAGCCGGAACACCCAAGCGTGCCGCCACACTCAATTGATCTTTCGTGAACTCCACCATACCCTTGACTTTCGCCGCACCGCCAACCAGCACAACGCCGCTCGGCAGTTTTCCTAGTCGCCCAGCTCGCTTCAATTCTTTAGCAATTGCTTCAAAAATCTCTTCATATCGCGCTTGGACAATCTCGTCAATTTCTTCTTGGTTAAATTTATATGTCTGCTTTTCAACCTTCGTTTCAACTTCGCCCAAAACGTCGCCGCCAAATCTCGCGTGCGCCAATTTCACAACTTCCGCGATTTCCGGATCTGTCCTAAGACCAATAGCCAAATCGTTCGTTACATTTTGACCGCCCATTGGAATGACCGCCAGGTGCTGCAAATCGCCCTCTTCGTAAATGGCAATTCCTGTAGTTGCCGCACCAAAATCAATCACCGCAACGCCATTTTCACGCTGACTTTCCGTAAGAACGGATTGAGCTGCTGCCAAAACCGACGGAACAACAGACACAGCCTCAACCTTAGCCATTTCCGCCGACTTCTGTAAATTAGTAATGTGCGGGACCAAGCCAGACACGACATTCGCCCTAATTTCCAGACGCGCACCAGTCATACCGATTGGATCTTTAATATTATCCTGACCATCCAGCCTATACGCGTGTGCAATAATATCTAAAATCTCTCTATTCTGTGGCACTTTTCCAGTTGTAGCAACTTCCTCCAGCCTCAATATATCATCATGAGTAACTTCATTATTAACAGTTCCAACGGTAATCATTCCGTCAGCCTTAGTACTTAATAAATGAGAGCCGTTAATGCTCAATGTGGCTGCGTTAATCTGATGACCGCTCATTCGCTCAGCTGGCTCCAGGGCCTTATCAATAGCCTCAGCTGGGCCACTTAAATTCGTTACGGTTCCCTTTCGCATTCCGCTATTCGGCGCTTCACCGACACCAACAATTTTTGGCGCACCATTCTCTGCATCAATATAACCAACGACACAGCGCACGTTTTTTGTGCCAATATCAATTCCTACCACATATCGAGATTGCTCCTGCATAAGCTCTATTATACAGGTTATGCCTATAATTTGGCAAGCGAATTAGCCTAAAGCTTCGTCAGAATTTCAGCGCCAGTTTCAGTAATCAATACCGTATGCTCAAAATGCGCACCCAGACTGCCGTCTTTCATACTAATTGTCCAGCCGTCGCTGTCGGTAATAATTTTCTCACCACCCAAGCTCGCCATCGGTTCAATTGCAATTGTGTCGCCAGCGTGCAGCATCGGACCAGTTCCTCGCCTGCCGTAATTCGGAATTTCTGGCTCCATATGCATACTCAGCCCCACACCATGACCAACCAATTCACGGATTATACCAAGTTTAGCCTTCTTCAACACAGCTTCCACCCCCGCTGAAATATCGCCAACTCGCGTTCCATCGCCAGTTATCGCGTCAATTCCAGCATATAAACTCTGTTCTGTTGCGTGCAATAAATGTTTCTTCGCACCCTTAGGCTCCTCATCAACAACCATAGTAAAGGCACTATCCGTTTTCATTCCACGATAGCCAATCACCAAATCGAAGCTGACCACGTCGCCCTTTTCAAAAACATATTCGGTCGGGAAAGAGTGCACCAATTGCTCGTTCGTCGATATACAAATAACACCTGGAAACTTCACTTCATCCGTAAGATAAGTCGCCTCTGCGCCAAAATCTTTAATTCGCTTGGCTACAAAATCATTAGCGTCCAGTTCGCTCATTCCAGCCGTTACAGATTTTTTCAATTCGTCATAAATTGTCGCAAGCATTTTGCCGCACTCGCGCATATCTTTCATCTGTTGCGGCGTTTTTTCTCCGGTGATCAATTGGCTCATTTTACGCCCTCAACGATGCCGCGGCTAACCAGTTCTCTCTCGATTTCATCATGAACTTGACCAACAGTTCCAACGCCGCTCATATGCACAATTGGAACACCATTGTCATTCAAATAATCCAGAATCGGGTAAATTTCACCTCGATAAATACTGAGTCGCTTGTCGATTGCTTCAGGAGTGTCGTCAACTCGACCGCGAACCCTCAAACGCTCCAGAATTTCATCGCGCGGAACTTCCAATACAATTACCAACTTCACATCTTTTCCATGATGCGAACGCGACTCAATTAGCCATTTAGCCTGCTCTAATTGCCTTGGATAGCCGTCCAAAATTACACCATTAATATCCTTAGCTTTATTAAGAGCCTCGCCCATCAAACCGTTGATAGTTTCCATCGGCACTAGTTCGCCAGATTGCATGCGATGAATCAATTCGCCATCGTGAGTATCGCGCAATAACTGTCCGGCACTAAGCCAACGCCAACCGTGTCGTGCCGCTAAAATCTGACCCTGCACACTCTTACCAGCACCCGCCGGCCCAAAAAATACAATCATTTTTTCCTCCTATTTCGTGAGTTTTTCTTTAACAATTTTTGCCACCAATGCGCCATCCGCAGCATTGCCAGCCTTACTTTTTACCGCGCCAATAACTTGTCCCATTTTCTGAATTGAGACATCGTCCATACCCGCAATAACTTCTTCTACAATCTTCGAGATTTCCGCCTCGCCAAGTTGCTCTGGCAAAAATTCTCGTAAAATTTCCGCTTCTTTTTCTTCAGGTTCCGCCAATTCCGCACGGTCATTCTTTCGATATAAATCCGCACTTTCGACGCGCTTTTTTACTTCTCGAGCAACGACTTTTTCAATTTCAGCATCATCCAAACCGTCTTCTCGCTTGCCCAAAGAAACTTCTTCGTTTAATATTGCTGCCTTTAGATTACGCAAAACATCACCACGAAAACGATCGCCGCTCAATAGAGCGGCTTTCATTTCACTAGTAATGCGCTCTTTTAGCGCAGACATTAACGCACCCCTAGGCGCATTTTTGCCGTTTTTTCAGCTCGTCGCTCGCGGCGAATAATAGCTTTTTTACGACGCTCGGTCTTTGAAATTGGTTTTTCAAAACGCATAACGCTCTTAGCGCGAGCCAAAACACCGCTTTGCAAAACCCTGCGGTTGAAACGACGAATGATATTTTCGTTCGCTTCCTTCTGATCTTTACGTGTTACTTGTACCATACTGCAAACATTATAACAGATAAGAAAGTATTTGCCAACTAGATTATCGCTTCACCCTCTCTGACGTGATATTTAATACCTCATCATCAGAAGTAAGCGTAATAGTATAAGTGATCGAATCAGCCCAATACCCAGTACAGTCAGATTTGTATTCTGTAACAGGGATCTTGACAGTATACGTACCATCATTATTTTTGGAAACTTCAACTCCGGCAAAGTCACAAGGAATATTTTCTAGCCAAGCCAAATCACCAGGAACTTCTCCATTCGCATCACCACCAGATAAAGACAATCGAACGCCATTATTTATCTCATCCATTCTGCCCTTTAGAGAATTTAAGCGACCAAAAGCCTCCTCTATTATCGCTACCGCCTCAGGATTAGACTTATTTCTTGACATCCATAATCTACGCGCCTGTTCTGGTCCTAAAGAACCCCAGCTAGAGGCTATATACAAACGTTTAGCTAGTCTATCATATTCACCCGCTGCGACATCATACTCTTCTTTAAGGTGAGCTAAGGCTTCGCCAGACAGCTCCTCCGCGCATGTAAAATTACCACCTTCGGGAAAATCAACCAGTAGCTTTAGCGCTACCTCCCCCAGGCTATGATGTGTATCTTTCTGATATATAATCTCCCCTCTGTCGCTATTAGAAAACTCCATATTACCAAACCTCCTAAAATCACCCTCTACTTAAAAAGTATTACTATACTATAATACACTACTCTACAAGTAATGAAACTATTACACCTAAGCCAAATGCAATAATCGCCCTGCAAGCTTTAGGCGGACAAGGCGAGATCTTTAGTATCAGCGCCATACACAATCGCTAACACAGTAGGGTCGTTCATGACATTGTGAGTGTGGTTGTTCAAAATTCCATATAGTCCGACTTCAGCACTTGTCGACTTAGGCTCACCATTCACAATACCGACAATGCGAGCCATGTCACGCATATTAGTCAAATGACTACCTTCGGGTACAAATATAATAATATTGTTTCGGACATTTGGTGCGGCTTTCAATAAATCTTCTAATAAGCCATCATTACTTAAGGCGAAAGGATCAGTAAGGAATTGCTGGCGCCAACCTTGTTTCGGCGGAGCAAACTCGACACTTGACTCTCCTAAGAGTTTACCAACCTCCTCAATAACTTTAGGATCTTCTCTCTGCAAGAACTTCAAGCCCAGTTCTTTTGCGCTTGGACTCAATGATTTCTTGCCGTAACGTATCAATTCCATGCCTTCTTTTCCTATGAAATTCCACCCCAAAGCAACAATCCCCATTTTACGCGATCCCACCGGATCAAATAGTCGTAGCTCATTAACCTTAGATTCCATGTGAGCAACTGACGACGTCGCAACACGACCACCCAAAGAATGCCCACCAACACTAACCTCGTCGAAATCTTTCGCGACATGGTCAATTACTGGACCAACATATTCCCCTAAGCTACCGTAGCTACCAGTCTTTCGTATCTCCTTACGAACAGACTCGGGCAGCATTCCAGAATTACCCACTCCTGGCATATTCATAACCATAATAGCCGCATCCGGATTCTCGCACGCCAGAACGGCAGCTTCTCGAATTGCGTTTGGATGACGGAAATTTCCTCCCCATCCATACAAAACAGCCTGAATCTTATTCGCATTTTCATTACCAAATATCGCAACTTCAAGCCCAACTCTACCTAGTCCACTAAATACACGAATATAGCGCGGATCTCTCAGTTGTTCAACAGTCTTATTCATATGGTTTGAATTGTAAGATTCCTCAGCCAAGCGACGCATATCTTCCTGTGTAGCAAGTTGTATAGTCTTTCCCTGTCTTAAGCCACTATCAATCTCGGCGACCTGTAGACCATTCTCAAAGCCATAATCTGTAGGTTTAGGTGACGGCGTCCAAAGTTTTTCTGAACTCATAAAAATATCGCTCCAAATAAATTTAAACTATTGGATTTATTATACAATATATATCTAAGTAATGCAACTATTACACCTCGGCCAAATGCAATAATCGCCCCTCAACCGACTGCATTCCCTGCCACTCATTTATGGTTGGCTGAAACCAGACAGACACTTTGTCGCCCACTTCACGGAAAAATTCTTCTGGCGCATTAAAAGCCAGCATCTGCAGCGCAACGTCATTCTTATCACGCAAGGTCAATTTCACGTGTTGCCCATCCGCACCCATTCTCCTCACGCTCAAAACCGTCGCTTCAGTTATTTTCAATATAGGCTCCGCGTTACCATTGCCAAACGGCTCCATCTTCGTCAAATTATCAATCAGTTCCTCATCAATTTCCGAAAAATCGTCAATCTCAACGTCAGCTCTCGGCAACAAATATAATTCCTGATTTTTTAATTGCAGCGAATCGTAAAACTCATTCACTCGTCGTCTAAAATCGTCAACTCTCTCGGTCGCCAGCGTCACGCCCGCCGCCGCTCCGTGACCACCACCTTTAATAATGATGTCGTCAGCCGCACGAACCGCGTCAGCCGCGGAAAAATCACCAAAACTTCGCGCCGAACCCGTAGCCTCATCGCCACGCTCGCCAATTATAAAAACCGGCTTCTTATATTTTTCAACCAACTTTGACGCCACAATGCCAATGACTCCGTGATTCCAATTTCCGCTATTCACCACCAAAACTCGATCATCAGTCATATTATCTGCCTGCTGGCAAGCTTCGTCAAAAATCTCGTCCTGAATACTACGACGCTTAATGTTCAATTCTTCCAGCTTTTCGCTAGCTTCCAATGCCTCCAAACCATCACTCGCCGTCAGCATATCCAGAGCATATTGCGCCGTCTCCAATCTGCCCGCCGCATTCATTCGCGGACCCAAGCCAAATCCCAAATGCCTAGCATTAACCTTCTCCGGCTCAATTCCCGCCACTGACATCAACGCCTTCAAACCAGGACGCTTCTGCTTTTTCAAAACCTCCAAGCCCCAATAGACATTCGCCCTATTTTCATCCGCCAACGTAACTATGTCGCAAACCGTCCCTAGTGCCACCAGATCCAATAGCCACTTCTCGTAACCATCTGGCAACCCGTCCAGTTCGGTTTGTAGAGCTTGTACCAACTTGAACGCCACACCCGCACCACACAAATCGCGAAACGGATATTTATGACCAGGAAACTTCGGATTGACCGCGGCAACACTCGGCGGTGGAGTCTCAGCAACATTATGGTGATCAGTCACCACCGTATCAATCCCCAAACTCGATGCATATTCAATTTCCGCATGACATAAACTTCCCGTATCAACCGTGACAATCAAATCCGCGCCCATATTCCGCACCTTATCAACGGCGCCCATCGTCATTCCGTAACCCTCAACAAACCGATTCGGAATAAACGCGCCAACTTCCTTAAAGCCAAACTTACCAAACGCATCCAGCAAAATTGCCGTCGCGCTCAGCCCGTCAATATCGTAATCACCATAAATAACAATTTTCTCACACTCAGCGTGCGCCTTTTTCAAGCGGTCCACCGCTTTTTTCATATCTGGCAATAAAAACGGATCATGCTTTACTGACGCGTAATTCGGATTTAAAAATTCTTCACACGCCGCACGCGTAGTCAAGCCTCGAGCCGCTAAAATTTTCTCAAATAATGTCATTAGTCTTTATCAGCCATGCCACGCTTTGATCGCGCTGAATATTGCTGAGATTTAATCACCATACTTTGTAATTCCTTAAAAATTGGGAATTGTTTATTAGTGAAATACGTACGTGAGTTACCTTGCTTTTCACTCTGCAAAAATCCAACCTTTTCTAGTCGCTTCAATTCTCGTTGAATATTTCCAGGATCTTCCTTAATTAGCTTTGCCAATCCGCGAACATGTGTGTGAAAATCAGGATACTTAGCGTATACTACTACAATTTTTCGCCGCACCCTAGATGTAATAAAAACGTCTAACATAACCTCCCTAACGCATCTTTCTTATTTAAAGTTTATCACAATTTTACAACACCCGACAAGTTTTTTACTTCCAATTCAAAATAACCTGGTTAATTTTCGCTATCGTTTCCTCTTTGGACGGCAACGTATTGTCCTCGTAATAATGATTTAATCCCATAAAATTCTCCTTCACGTCCAAGATATGCATTTCGTCAACCGTCATGTGCAATTTATCCACTGCCGCCACACCACAAAACGGCACCGCAATCACCAATTTCTCAATCCGAACCGACTTCAGAAAACTCAAAGCCACGTCCAAAACCGACAAATCATCGCCAAAACCATCACTCGCTAAAATCACCACCCGATCCTTCAGCATATCCTTATCGATGATTCCACCATCACCCAAAAGCCTATTCATTTTCTGATGAGTCTCGCGCTTTTTCTCTTCCAGATAACCGTGAAATTCACTAGTATATTCATTAATTTCACCGTCAGAAAATTGACTATTATACGTAAATTGCCCAGACTGCGACATCGCCCCGATGCTTAAACTTTCCCCAGGAATCTCAATCCCTTCGCTAAGCAGCATCATGAGGACACAGTGAAGCTTCACTGCAATTTGCTCGCCGATCAGCACGCCACCTTCGCCAATTGCAACCACTGCACAGTTTTCATAGCGATACTTTTCCAGTACTTGATCAGCCAGAATTGCCCCAGCCTGCGAACGACTCTCAAAATACATATGCTTATTTTAGCATTTTTTTCGCGATATAATATAAACATGCATTACTATTTGGTTTCGCCAACAAGAATCGTCCGCGCCGACGCAAGTTCGTTTACGTATTCTTCAGAGGAAAGACTACCAGCTGGAACGATTATCGCTATAGAAATCGGCAAAATTAACGCTATTGGTGTAGTTCTACAAGAAGTTCGCCAGCCTGATTTTGAAGTCAAGCCAATTAGTAAAATCGTCGAAGAATATCCCTTGCCAATCGAACTCGTTCAAACCGCCATATGGATGAGTAAATATTACGCTACACACCAAGCGACCGTCTGGCGAGCAATTTTACCCAGCGGATTATCCAAAAAACGTCGCTCAATTAACCAATCCACCTCAGTTAATCCAGCAGAAAATCGAACAAAAAATGTATTCACCGATGAGCAAAAAGCAGCCCTCCAGACCATCGAAAATCTCCATTCCGGAACGATGCTTTTACACGGCGTAACTGGCTCAGGAAAAACTCTAGTGTACATAGAAGCCGTCAAACAAGCCCTAGAAGAAGAGCAATCGTCAATAATTTTAGTCCCCGAAATCGCCCTAACTTCGCAACTGGTTGCTGAATTTTCCGCTCATCTGCCAAATGTCATAGTTACCCATTCCAAACAAACCGAAGCTCAACGATATGCAATATGGAAAAGAGTCGTCAGCTCAAACGATCCGGTAGTAATCATCGGTCCGCGATCTGCTCTTTTCATGCCCGTGCAACAGCTCGGACTTGTGGTGATTGATGAGTGTCACGAACCGAGCTTCAAACAGGAACAGTCCCCTCGATATTCAGCCCTCCGCGTCGCCTCAGTTCTTACGAATCAACATCGCGGCAAGCTAATTCTAGGTAGCGCCACCCCAGCAGTCGCCGACTATTACATTGCCAAAAAATCAAACACGCCAATCATTACAATGACAAAACCAGCAAGACCAGACACCGTTCGCCCCAACGTGACGCTGGTTGACATGACAAAGCGCAACAATTTTACTCAACATCAATTCCTCTCCGACCCACTCTTGAAATCTATAAACACAGCATTATCAAAAAATGAGCAAGTTCTTATTTTTCACAATCGACGCGGCACAGCATCAATCACATTATGCGATAACTGCGGCTGGCAGGCTGGCTGCCCACGCTGTTTTATTCCACTCACTCTGCATGCGGATAGTCATAAATTGTCATGTCACATTTGCGGTTTTTCGACCAAAGTTCCTACTAGTTGCCCTGAATGTAAAAACGCCGACATCATCCACAAAGGTATCGGAACTAAGCGAATTGAAGACGAATTACAGAGGTTATTCCCGAACAAAAAAATTGCTCGATTTGATAAAGACACCGATTTGAAGGCTACCGTAGATGAGCGTTATGATGAACTGAAAAATGGTGAAATAGATATAATTATCGGTACACAAGTTATTGCCAAAGGGCTAGATTTGCCACATTTAACAGTCGTCGGAGTTATTCAAGCCGACACCGGGCTTTCCCTCCCTGACTATTCATCTCCCGAACGAACATTTCAATTGCTCGCCCAAGTCGTCGGTCGCGTCGGCAGGTCAAGCACACCAACAGAAGTTGTTGTCCAATCATATCAACCAAATCACCCATCCATCACAAACGGACTCTCTCAAAACTATACAGATTTTTATCAAAGAACCATATCTCAACGACAAAAAACCAACTTTCCACCCTTTACTTACTTATTAAAATTAACTTGTGTTTATAAAACCGAAGCCGCCGCCATAAAGAACGCTAAAAAATTGTCTGAGCTATTAAAATCCAATTTTGATAACATTGAAGTTTTTGGACCAACGCCCGCTTTTTATGAGCGCGTCCGCGATACATATCGATGGCAAATCGTAGTAAAAAGTCCCAAACGACAAGAGCTTCTTGACGTATTGAATTTCCTGCCGTCATCACACTGGCAGTACGAGCTTGACCCTGTAAGTCTACTGTAATTTCTGGTATAATTATAGCAATGACAAAAGACGATATTATCACATTACCAAACCCACATCTTCGCCAAAAATCATCGAAAATCCACGTTGTTACTAATGATGTTGTAAAACTGGCAGACGAAATGACCGCAGCCGCGCTGGACTGGGAAGATTCCAGACCTCACGAAATTAGCGCTGCCCTCGCTGCCGTGCAAGTCGACAAATTAGAGCGTGTCGTGATTGTTCGAGCTGATTTTGAAAGAAAATCAACTCGCGATTTCATCACTCTTATCAATCCAGAAATCGTGAAATATGAAGGCGAAATTGTTGAAGACTTTGAGGGATGCTTAAGCGTTAAAAGCATTTACGGAAAAGTTCCCCGCTATAGTAAAATTCGCGTAAAAGCCATGAATTTAGATGGTGAGGAAGTACGAATTAAAGCCGAAGGATTTTTGGCGCGCGTATTACAGCATGAGATAGACCACTGTAATGGATTAGTTTTTATAGACCATATTAAGGATAAAAAAGACGCTTTTTATACGCTCGATAAGAAAGGCGAGTTGCAACCGCTAGATTATGACAAAGACATCGCCGAAAATAGTATTCTTTGGGACTGAAAATTACAGTCTAATTACTTTAGAAGCTCTCGTTGAAGAGGGATTTAACGTTGTTTGCGTCATCACCAAACCCGACACCAAGCGCGGTCGCGGACACAAGCTTACCGAACCTCCAGTAAAAACATTCGCCAAGTCTCACAATATTCCAGTTTTGCAGCCAAGCAAAGTCAGTGAAATTACCGACTACATAAAACAACTTCAGCCAGTAACGGGCGTTTTGGTTGCGTACGGAAAAATCATTCCCCAGTCAATTATCGACTTGTTTACACCGGGAATTATCAACGTCCACCCTTCTCTACTACCAAAATATCGAGGACCTTCACCTATTGAATCAGCTATAGCCAATAGAGATACCGAAACTGGCGTATCGATAATGCAACTTGATAGTAAAATGGATGCCGGTCCTATATACACCCAAACTCGACAATCCCTCACTGGAAAAGAAACAAAGTTCGAGCTGTACGACAAATTATTTCACGAGGGCACTTCTCTGCTAATAAAAAACCTGCCAAACATCATCAATGGGAGTCTTCAACCAACACCACAGGACGATTCTCAGGCTTCGTACTGCCAATTATTAAACAAGGACGATTCGTGGCTCGATACGGAACGTATGACCGCCGCCGAGGCCGAAGCCCACGTTCGCGCACACCTCGGGTTTCCACGTAGTAGAATGACAATTGACGATCGAGATATCATCATCACGAAATCTCATTGCGACAAAACTCCGAATTCTCATCTTGATAAAAAATTTGCCGACGGCAACTATTTAATTATCGACGAGCTCATCGCACCCAGCGGAAAAACAATGACCGCTGAAGATTACCTAAGAGGCTACAAATAAAAATAACCCCGCATAAGGGGTTATTTTATCGTCCGCATAAAATTACGCTTGGACTGAACCTAAAATAGCATCTTTATTCGCTATAATTTCCTTCTTCAAGTCGGCCATAACCGCAGCCACAACGTCACGATAATCTGGTCGGTTAACCTCTAGCCACTTAGTAGCTGCAAATTCATCCTTCAGACGCGGATCGTCAACTGGCAAACCTGAAGCTTGTGACATTTTCTGCAACATTGGTTCCTGCTGATAATTAGGCGCATGTTTCATCAGAAAATCATCCACAGCACCAGGAGTTTTATCGATAATTCCCGCAAACTCCTCCAGCTGAGCATCACTCATCCCTTGGCTCAATCGTTCGCCAACTCGAAGCTCCAATTCACTATAAATATGCTGCAGCAACGATTTTTGCTGATCTTCTGGCAGCTGATCCAGCCCCAATTCTTTAAGAAATTCTTCATTCAGTTGGAACATAGTCCTCCTTTTCTTTCGTCTATATGATTAAGTTAAATTATACCAGCAACTGTTTAATATTACTATCCGCGAATCATATTCAGCGCGTCATTGTATAATTTTTGTAGCTCAATCATAGTCTCATTCATCGAGGTTTGAACAATTTCCGTCAAATTAACACCATTATTTACACACCAATTCAATACCGCAGAAACATCGTCGCCATCCAGTAATTTCATAAACTCATCCAGCTTCGCTTCGCCAACAGCCAGTAAAATCTTCCTTATGATCTTATCCTGGACGCTGTTAGTTACATCTTTCCTCATCTGTTCTTTTTTATCCGCAGGCAATGATCCAAAACCAGCCTGTGCTAAGAATTCGTCAGTAATTTCAAACATTTTTTTATCTCCTTATTTATTTTTATATTTTATCTATTAAACGTATCTACTCAATACATCCAACACGTGCTCAGTAGCACTAGATCCGTCGACTTCCAGATACTCTATTCCGCCAGTATTATACCATTCCACGGTGTGACCGTCAGCCATGGCTTTATCAGCCAGATTATGAAGTTGATCCATTGCGTTTGCGTCACCAAACTTCTCAGCAGCCCAGTTCCAAGGATAGTCGTAAGAACTAAAATTTGGTGTATCTGGATTAACACTATTTCCGATTGTTTTGGCAGCAGGGTTATCTATAAGAGGTTTGTTGCCAGACTGTGGTATTTGATCATCACCAGATTGTGGAGTTGTATCAGCACTACCCTCAGGTCCAGTAGCGTGTGCAGAGTTAGCCCACCAGTCATTAATGAAACTACCAACAACACCACCCAATACAAAACCAACAGCATACTTACCTGATGACGACAGTACTTTCTTACGCAGGGCATCCCGCCTCTCTGTACTCACACCCTTAAGATTGTCAACTGATACATTGACTGCACGCTTCATAACATCGTCAATTTTCATGTTGGCCACAGCTTTTTCAAATGAAGGATCTATAGTTCCAAGACTGGCATCAGCGTCTATGCGATCTTCGCCACGATGCTCTTCCAGAACAGCTTGCTTTGTTGCTCCAGCAACTCCCAATTTCGTTACAACACCGACAGCCGTCGTAATAGGCCATCCAGCAATTCCAGCAAAGGTTCCTGTAGCAGTACCTACCACAAGACCAGTGCCACCCAACTTCAGCCACTGAGCAATCTTACCACCCTTATTAAACCATTTACCAACTTTAGCGGCAGCTTTCTTAAATTTACCACGATCATCGAGCATGCTGTCATACTTATCTGTCGTCATTCTTGAGGTTTCTTGCATACTTGCAAACGCTGCTTGAGCCATTTCCGCTGCTAATTCAGTCTGCTTTTCTGGATCCTGTTTTGCTGCTTCGATTTTATCAGCAAACTTAAGACGCATGTATTCCAATTCTCTCTCTTTCAATTCTTTTGCAGCAGCTTCCAACGCTTCTTGTCGTTTCTTTTTCCCAAAGAAGTGTGATTCAGCAGCGATACTAGCCTTAGCAAACCTCTCCCTAGCGATTTTAAGGTTAGCAGCAGCTTCATGTTCTTCTGGGCTCATCTCGGTTTTTTCAGCATCATCATACTCATCACCAAGATATTTATATCGCATAGCCTGTTCGTACGGTGTTAAGCCTTCTGGATTATCATCCTTCTTTGGTTTATCCACGTTAGGGATCGTCGTGCTAAACATATCTTTGTCTATTACGTTTTCACCTTTAACCCTAGTATATACATCGGGATTTACGGGGCTTGAGTATTTAGCAGCCGCAGCCTCGCCCTTCCGCTTATCTATAAGTATATCAAGAGGTGTAGGCTTGGGCGGTTCGATTTCAGCAGGATATTGACGACCGTCTGGTTTAGTGACAGATTTAGGGAGAGAAGGTTTAGGATATTCAGGATATTGACGACCGTCTGGTGTAGTAACAGATTCAGGGAGAGAAGGTTTAGGCGGCTCAGAAACAGGAATGTTCTTTTCCGCAGAGCTTCCCGAAGCGTCTTCAGTACTGTCGCTAGCCTGTTCTTCTGAGGTACTAGGCTTTACTGAGTTTAAGTATTTAGCAGCCGCGCCCCCAACAAAACCCCGCCACTCATCTCCATGTATATCACTAGGCTTGGGCAGCTCGATTAGAGCAGCGGGTGTATTGCCTGATTCTACAGGAGATCGATTACCGTCTGATTTAGTGACAGGTTCAGGGAGAGAAGATTTAGGATAAAAAGGATATTGACGACCGTCTGGTGTAGTAACAGATTTAGGGAGAGAAGGTTTAGGATATTCAGGAGTGGTAATAACCTTCACTCCAAGACCTTCCAGAGATTTCAATTGTTCCTCAGACACAGTATTAGCAATTGGGCTAGTGTCGCCCGATTTTACGGGAACCTCAGGAGCGATTGTGCCGGATATATCTTTAGCCTGCTCGTCAGAACCTCTGCCGGTCACTACTCTCCAAGTATATAATGCAACTTCTCCTAATTTTCGTGCAGCTTTTGTAAACAGATTATCTTTTTCAGGAGACGGTTCTCCATTAGGATTAGGCTGAACTTCAGATGTTTTGCTCATTTTGTGGTGGTTTCCTTTCGCCTTCTGCACGCAGAATGGCAATAAACTTATGTATATCTAAGATACTATCATAAATACACAAAAAAGTCAATACTTAGAGCAGTCTACCCCAGTGTCTTCTTCACTAATTCCCTCGTAAAGAACTCCAGCTTGTCGCCAATTTCTAAGGTAATCTTTTTCTTTGTCCTGAGGCTCAATCCACACATTTCACCTTCAAAGACTTCTTTTGCCTCTTGTTGCTGACGTTGTACAGAAGAAACCTCAACCTCGGCAATTTGCTCTCCGCCACGTTTTACGCGCGCCAGCAAGTCCTTAGCGACTTTACCGTGCTTCACTTCGCCACCAGCAATCACTTCTTCGCGCATCGTCCTAAATACGCCCTTAATTTCCAACTCACCAATTTCAGTTTCAACGATTTCTGGCGCTAGCAAAGCCTCCATTGAAGCCTTAGCGTCATCCAACAATTCATAAATCACCTTAAAAATTCGCACTTCCACGTGTTCACGCGCCGCTAATCGCTTAACTGCTGGCGGCAAATCGACATTAAAGCCATAAATCACCGTATTTTCACCAACCGCCAAATGAATATCGTTCTCAGAAATATTACCAACGCCAGTTCCAACAACATGAAGCTCAACTTCGCCATTCGTATCAATCAGCTTCAAACTATCAACCACAGACGTTACCGAACCCTGAACATCAGCCTTAACGATTACGTTAAATTCTTCCGCGTCAAGCTTTCGATTCATCATCTTAAGAATATCTGCACCAGTAACATTGGTTGTGGCTGCCATTTTCTCCTGTTCAATTTTAGCCTTTTGCGCCAAATTGCGAGCTTCTTTTTCGCTCTTCGCAATCTCAAATCCATCACCGAATTGCGGCAATTCCTTAAATCCAGTCATATTCACTGGCATACTTGGACCGGCATCTTTAACGGCTTTACCGCGAAAATCTTGAAGCGTTCGGACTCGCCCGTAAGCCGTCCCAGCAACCAGATAATGACCAGGTCTCAAATGACCATTCTCCACCAACAAGCCAACTACGGCGCCACGACCAGTTTCCATGTGCGCCTCAATCACTAGACCTTCGGCCGGAACATCTTCATCTGCGCGCAAATCTTCCATATCCGCCACCAATAAAACCATATCCAAAAGCTTATCTAAGTTTTGACCAGTTTTCGCGCTAACCTCAACCATCACAGTATCGCCACCCCATTCTTCAGGATTCAAACCATGCTCAGATGCCAATTGAGTTTTTACCAGTTGCGGATTAGCCGCCTCTTTGTCAATCTTATTAATTGCCACCACAATTTTAGCGTTAGCTGACCTGGCAAATCGAATAGCTTCAACAGTCTGAGGTTTAACTCCATCATCCGCCGCCACCACGATAATCACTACATCGGTCAGTGTAGCTCCATGCTGCCTTAGCGCCGCAAAAGCCTCGTGACCTGGAGTGTCCAATAAAGTGATAGTTCGTCCGTTGCGCTGAGCTTGATAAGCGCTAATATGCTGAGTAATTCCTCCGGCTTCACTAGCCGCTGTTTTCTTATCAAGAATCGCATCTAGTAAACTCGTTTTACCGTGGTCAACATGCCCCATCACAGCTACAATCGGTGGACGAGGAACTGCCTTATCTGACAATTTGTGCGCATGATGATGAATTTCTGCTGAAACCGTCTTCCGTTTCAGCTGCACATCCAGCCCCAATTCTTCAACAATAATCTGCGCAGTCTCAAAATCTAGTCGCTGATTAATTGTCGCAGCGATTCCGTTCTTAAACAATTCACCAATCAGCGTAGTTACTGACAATCCCAGAGTTTCGGCCAACTCGCCAACCGTTACCGAATCCGCAATATTGACGATTTTTTCTGCCATAATAAGCTCCTCTCACCTCTGGGCGTAACTACGCTTCAGGGGATTTGTATTATTTTTTCTTTGATGATTTGCCGAGTGAAAGAGAAATCTTACGATTTTCCTTATCGATATCCAAAACTGTAAATTCTTTACGCTCGTTCAACGTAAATACCTTTTCAGGATCAGTACCGTCACCGCCAAGCTCTGACACGTGAACCAAAGCTTCAACCGCTGGACTCAACTGTACGAATGCACCAAATGGAGTAATTCGAGTTACAGTTCCCTCAACTTTCTCACCAGGCTTAAATTGCTCAACTTCATCCAACCATGGATCTTTGGTCAATTGCTTCATACTCAAGCTCAAGCGCTCTTTGTCGATTGCAATAATCTTAGCTTCGATAGTTTGGCCAACCTTTACGTAGTCAGATGGGTTATTGACACGCTCCCAGCTAATTTCTGAGATGTGAATCAAACCTTCAATACCTTCAACGTTAACGAACACGCCAAAGTCGACAACACCCGTAACAACACCCGTAACTGTGTCGCCAATTGCCAACTTCTGGAATCGCTCTGCCAAACCTTCTTTAACCGCCTCTTTTTCAGAGAAGATCAATTTGTTAGCTTTCCGGTCAGCATCCAAGATTCGCGCTTTAATATCCTTCTTTACCAGGCTATTTAATCGTTGCAAAATTTCGTCCTTGTCGCTAGAACCTACGCGAGGATAGTGTTCAGCTGACAATTGCGATACTGGCAAGAATCCGCGAATACCTTCGTATTCAACTAGTAGTCCACCGCGGTTAGCGTCGTATGGTACAACGGTGATGATTTCACCAGATTCCAATTTAGCCATAACTTCATCCCAACCACGATCTTTCGCAGCCTTGCGCAATGAAAGTAGCGAATAACCGTCTTCCAATTCGGTATCAATTACGCTAGCAATTACTGAATCGCCAACATTGTAATTCTTTGAAAGGCTAACTTCGCGGCGTGGAACCAAGCCAACGCCCAAAGGCCCTAAATCAATTAAAATTTCGTGCTTCTTTACCGATAAAACAGTACCGTCAACTGTTTCACCGACAGTAAGTTGTTTAACATTATCGCCTGCTTGAGCCAGCAAGTCATCCATTGTAATTTTGGCATCTGCCATAAGTCTTCTAAAGACCCCTTCCTTAAAATTGATATTATTCTTCAGGGACATAATAAAAATATCCCCACAGATTATCACAATTATATCACAACAGACAGATAGAAGTCAAAGCTAGATAAGATAGCGAGATCGCTGGTAAGCTACCGTCAAAAATGCCAAAATACCAAAAGCCACTGCAGAAACAGCTACATCTTCTGGTCCAGTTTTTGGTAATCCTTTATCAGATTGCTTAGAGGGAGTAGAAGGAGCTGGCGTTGTAGATGATGGTGATTGTTGAGACTGAGAAGATTCAGGTGCAGGAGTTGTCTTTTTCGACTCTTCAGTCTTCACATCGGTTCGCGCCTCACCTCTTCCACTTGATTGATTATTCGTTTTTTGATCTGCGGACTGCTGAGATGTGCTGTTGTTTTGTGAATTCTTATTGCTATTCTCTGATGCTACCAAATCACTAGAGATCGGTGATCCATCTTGTGATAAATTATTTTGCCTAATTCCGTAAAGAACAGCCAAAGATATAGCCACTAAAATAGCGCCTACTACTACAAAAACTCCAATTGATCCAGTCTGATTTATTCGCTTCATATTATATCTCCACTCAAATTTTCTTTATTATATCATAATGACCTCTTATAAGTAAAGCTGGTGATATAATAAATATATGATTATTACGGTTGACACAGGTGGGACCAAAACATTAGTAGCCAGCTTTGACGAGGAAAAAAATCCTAAGCATATCATTAAGTTCCCCACCCCTAAAAACGTAGACCAATATATTCAACGCGTCGCCGATCAAATTCACCTGATTGCGAACAATAAGCCAATTGATGCAATTTCTGTGGCTCTGCCAGGAGTAGTCAAAGACGGCGTGGCAGTGTGGTGTCAAAATCTCGGCTGGAAAAATCAACCTATCCGTGAGCTACTTTCCCGATATTTTCCTAATATACCAATATTCATTGCAAATGACGCCAATATGGCAGGACTGGCAAGTATGCTCAGATTGCCCAAAACTCCCAGATGCGGTCTATACATCACCCTAGGAACCGGCGTTGGCACTTCCCTAATCCTGAATGGAAATCTACATAAAGAGCTTAGCGACTGCGAGGGCGGACATATGTCTTTGAATTACAATGGCAAAATTACCACTTGGGAAGAGATTGCTGCGGGTAGGGTTTTACGGAGAATTTTTGGCGAATTATCATCAGACACGCCCCTGGAAGTCTGGGAAGAGGTTGCTAATAGGATAAAAGCTGGATTGCAACCCCTCATCGCCTTTACACAACCAGATGTCGTTGTTATTGGCGGGAGCGTGGGAGTGTTCACATCCTATTTTTCAGATATTTTAAGCGGTATTCTGGCAGAAAACTTACCCGCCGCCATATCAGTACCAAAAATAATCAGCGCCCCTAACCCAGAAGAAATTGTATTATACGGATGCTACGACAATGCCATCAGTCAGCTTGTCTCAAATTGAACACGATTTTCCAGAACTGCAATTCAAGGAGGGTGAAGTATTTTCCTGGAACCCTAATTTGCAAACAGTCTATTACGAAAAATTAGATTCGCAAGAAGACTTAGTGCAACTTTTACACGAAATCGCCCACGCTAAACTTGGTCATAAAAATTATCAATATGATATCCAGCTTATCGAAATGGAAAGATCCGCCTGGGAGTACGCCGTTGATACTTTGGCTCCAAAATACGGCTTAACTCTCAGTATGGACGACGATAATATTCAAGATTCTTTGGATAGCTACAGAGACTGGCTACATAAACGTAGCCTTTGCCCTCAGTGTGGCGCAGTTGGATTACAGGCCACTTCCTCATCTTACAAGTGTATTAATTGCCACTCAGAATGGCGCGTAAATCAGGCGAAATCCTGCCAACTTAAAAGATATCAAATAAAATAAGCCTCTCATACGGAGGCTAATTTTAAGAGATTGGAGCGGTCTTATTCTGCAATTTTTTGTACTGTCTTCTTAGTACGGCGTGAAATGCGTCCGCCCTTAGCACCAGCGATACGAGCCAAAGCTGGATTTGCAGCAAAGCCACCAGTTCGACCATTTTTACCGCCCTTACGTCCGATTTTCGCGTAAAAATCTGGATCGCGAGCTAGATTTTTTTGAGCAGCCTTTAAGCCGCCAGCCTTTGTTCCTGCCATAGGAAGGTTTTCCTCCATTTTTAAAAAAGATTTCCACATAAATTTAAATGGAAACCCTCACCTTTATATATCACACATGATATGTGTTATGTTTATATGCTAGCATATAACTAACGCTTTGTCAATATTTACATAAGTAGTTTTTTATTGTGAATAAAATATTGCATTTTACTGACGCGTTAGCTATACTAATAAAGTCAGTTACTGACGGCACCTGTTGGAGCTTTAGAAATTATGAGTTCCACCACAAAAAATTCTCGTTTTCTGCGAGATTCGAGAAGAAAAATATCCCATCACATAGAGGGATATTTTTTATTGCAGATTTATTCTAAAACTCTCTTAATAGATTGTCTATTCTAAGCTGAGATTCTTGCGTTAACTCATTCTGCAAACCAATCCAAGCGTTAATAGCCACAGTAAATTTATCCCTGGCTATAGTAAACTGGTCGCTATCTTTCTTTTCGCTAGCCGACTTCAAATCACGTACAGCCAATAAAATAGCATCTATTCTCTTCACCACTAACTTACGTAAGTCGACATCGTCTTCTCTGGATTCCAACCTCTTCTTTGCACTAGTCCATATTTTCTCCATAGCAATAAAGTCATTTTGCCTGGTCTTCGATAACTCATCTGACACCGTACGTATTTCGCCGCTCAATTCCTTATCAAACTCCATAAAGCTAACAATCTTCTCCATACTCTGTATAGTTCGGTTCATCTTCTCTACTGATTTATTGCATTCTTCTGAATACTTTTTAAATCTAGCATTGACGTTCTTCTGCCAAGATATAAAAAATACCACATCACAGCTTTGGCGTTTATTTTTTAAATCACCCAAATATTCGTTCAATTTTTCAGTAGATAATTTGTCTTTTTGCAAATTAATAAACAGCGAGCTCTCCACTTCATTAGTATTTTTTGTTACGCTTTGAACGTTTCCCCAAGATTTCCAACTCATGAATCCATACGCCAATATCATTATCAGCGTTATAAAACTCATGACAATAGCCAATTTAAGCGTGCGATAATTTTTTATCAATTTCATAGTTCTATCCCCAGCGTAGTTGACCATAATTCACTATCAAGCGGCCAAGGATTAAAAGCACACCCCTGTAAATCAATTGATTGCTGCTGCATAACCGCCGCTGGATTATTAACCCCAGAACAATTCAAATGCCCATGCCCCAACCAGTGCCCAACTTCATGATTGATTACCATATGTCGATAATTACGAATATCACCACCTGCTTTATTCCACGCTGTAGTTGCGCCAGACCATCGATTATCATTGATAATGACAGAAGACCCGACTCGACAGCTCCAATCCGCGTCACAGCCTGATGAGAACGAGGACATTAATTCAGCTTGCGACAGAACTAAATTGAAACTTCCACCCTCTTTCACCTCTTTAAAAACAATTCCCATACGCGCCCAACCTCGATTATCATTTAAGGTTTCGTTTACCTGTTTCGAGAACTCAGCTAGATTTGATCGGACATTGCCCTTTGTTGATATTGTATATGTGACTTCTTTTTTTGCTCCAGAATTTGATTTTTTTGACGATTGAGACGTGGAGTGCCAATCTGGAATCTGAATGTCTGGCGCTTTAAAGTTTGATAAAGAAGAGGGAGATTTTATTTCAGAGAAAATTTTAGCACTAATCACCTTCTTCGCATCACTCTTATTCTCATTGGGTGCTGTTATGTTAATCGTTGGCGTTAAAGCAACAGCAATCGCCATACCGCCAGTAGCCACCCTGCACACTATACACATACTTATATTCTATCACCCACCAAAACATACCACAAACGTTTTAAGACAAAGAAGAAAGCCACCCTATTAGGATGGCTTTCTTATAATTCGGCACCGTGCTAGTTTCCCACTTTCGCAGTATAATCGCCGCTGGGGAGCTTAACTTCTGTGTTCGGAATGAGAACAGGTGTTTCCTCCTCGCTATGGGCACCGAAGGAGGGGGTTACGACGCTTGGTTCCGTATATACTCCACGGTGGGCCAAACCCCTTTCTTCGATGTCCAACATCAGCACGGAATTGATTTTTAATTGACTGGTACTTTTGAAAAGCACCAATTACTAGTTAAGTCTACCTTATCCGCAATGTTTATGCAAGCATAAACTCCACGGACAAGGACATAAAAAGGCAATGGGACTATTAGTACGCTTTAGCTCCATACATTACTGTACTTCCACCTTGCGCCTATCAAACAGATAGTCTTTCTGTGTCCTCATAGGGAAACCTTATCTTGAGGTTAGTTTCGCGCTTAATATGCTTTCAGCGCTTATCTAGTCCGCACATAGCTACTCGACAATGCAGCAGGTGGCCACAATCGATACACCAGAGGTGCGTCCGCCCCGGTCCTCTCGTACTAGGGGTAGATCCTCTCAAGTTTCCTATCGTCCATACCGGATATAAACCGAACTGTCTCACGACGTTCTGAACCCAGCTCGCGTACCACTTTAATCGGCGAACAGCCGAACCCTTGGAAGGTGCTCCCCCTCCAGGATGTGATGAGCCGACATCGAGGTGCCAAACAGCGCCGTCTATGTGAACTATTGGGCGCTATAAGCCTGTTATCCCCAGGGTAACTTTTATCCGTTTGCGCTGTCGATCCCACATTCATGTACAAATGTACGTACAGCGGATCACTTGCTCCGACTTTCGTCTCTGATTGGAATGTACTCCTCACAGTCAAGCTGGCTTATGCGCATACACTATCACTTCGATTTCCATCCGAAGTTAGCCAACCTTTGAACGCCTCCGCTACTCTTTAGGAGGCAACCGCCCCAGTTAAACTACCCACCATACACGGTCCGCTAACCGGATAACGGTCAGCGTGAGAACACAATCACAACAAGGGTGGTATTTCACTTGGTGACTCCACAAATACTGGCGTATCTGCTTCAAAGTCTCCCACCTATGCTACACATGTTGAAACCATATTCAATGTAAAGCTGTAGTAAAGCTCCATGGGGTCTTTTCGTCCTGGTACGGACAGACGGCATCTTTACCGCCAATGCACTTTCACCGAGTCCTTCGCTGAGACAGTGCCCACATGATTACTCCATTCGTGCGGGTCAGAACTTACCTGACAAGGAATTTCGCTACCTTAGGACGGTTATAGTTACCGCCGCCATTGACTAGGGCTTCAGTTCGCACCGTGAAGCGCTCCCCTTAACCTTCCAGCATTGGGCAGGAGTCAGCCCCTATACATCCACTTTCGTGTTAGCAGAGACCTGTGTTTTTGATAAACAGTTCCGTGGGCTCTTTTGCTGCGGCCCCCACATCGTTAGACGTCAGAGGTTCGCGTTCAAAAGAACAATTCGTTTGCTCTATCTCAGAAAATTCGTTTTGTGATTAAAAATGTACTCTTTAACCTAATATTCACTGAGTGAACGCGGCTGATATCCACCGAAGTGGGGGCAGACCTTATCCCGAAGTTACGGTCGCTGTATTGCCGAGTTCCTTAGCGAAGGTTCGCTCGTAAGCCTGAGTCTACTCGACTCGAGCACCTGTGTTGGTTTGCGGTACGGGCGGCTAAGTCCACGCGTACACCTGCTTTTCTAGCCAGGGCTTTCACCAAAATCGCGACTCCGAAGAATCACTTTCACTCCCTTTGCGTTCCCGCTCGGTTGGACGGATAAACCATGAATCCGCTTCGATTACTTCCCCGTGAACAGTGTACAAAACTTAACCGGTTCAGGAATATTAACCTGATGTCCATCGCCTACGCTCTGCGCCTCGGCTTAGGCCCGACTAACCCTGAGATGATTACCATGGCTCAGGAAACCTTGCTCTTACGGCCGAGAGGATTCTCACCTCTCTTATGGTTACTCATTCCAGCATTCTCACTTCCTACCGCTCCACCGAACCTTCCGATTCGACTTCACCGCTGATAGGAACGCTCCTCTACCACTACACACTAAGAACAAAATCAAAGTTTTTTAATCAATTTAAACCTTGGAATGATCTTTCCGTTCTTTTCAATATTATCTAAAAACATTTTCTTAGGTCTAGCCCATAATTCTCCGTCGCCATAAATGGCTCGATAAACTACAAGCTCTTCAAGCGTCTCAGTATGAACAGCTATACTTACAACAACATACTTATTGCCTTTATAGTGTTCGTAGACGCTACCTATGTAAATCTCATTTTCCATAAATTGATTGTAACACAACTTTAACTTTGTACTTAGCGTGTAATCCATATCTTCGGTATAACGTTTTAGCCCCGTTACATTTTCCACGCAAGATCTCTTGACTAGTGAGCTGTTACGCACTCTTTAAATGAATGGCTGCTTCTAAGCCAACATCCTAGCTGTTTAAGAAATCTCACCTTGTTTCCCACTGAACGTTAATTTAGGGACCTTAGATGATGGTCTGGGCTGTTTCCCTTTTGAGCACCGATCTTAGCACCGATGTTCTAACTGCCGTGATTACACACATGGTATTCGTAGTTTGTTAAGGGTGGGTACAGTTGCCCGCCCCAGTCCTTTACAGAGCTCTACCCCCATGTGCTACTAACACGACGCTAGCCCTAAAGCTATTTCGAGGAGAACCAGCTATCTCCGAGTTCGATTGGCATTTCACCGCTAACCACAAGTCATCCAAACACTTTGCTGCGTATCCTGGTTCGGTCCTCCACCACCTGTTACAGTGGCTTCAACCTGCTCATGGTTAGGTCACCCGGTTTCGGGTCTAATCCTTACAACTTGATCGCCCTATTCAGGCTCGCTTTCACTGTGGCTCCGTCAATTGACTTAACCTCGCTGTAAAAATTAACTCGCTGGATCGTTCTACAAAAAGCACGCCGTCACCGGACAAGCCGGCTCCGACTCCTTGTAGGCACTAAATTTCAGGATCTATTTCACTCCCCTCCCGGGGTTCTTTTCACCTTTCCATCACTGTACTAGTTCACTATCGATCGTATATTATATTTAGCCTTGGCTGGTGGTCCAGCCAGATTCAAACAGGGTTTCTCGTGCCCCGTCCTACTCGATAAAACATACATAAGGTCAGCGTCGTTTTCATATACACGGCTTTCACGTTCTTTGGCTAGTCATTCAAACTATTCTACTAACCACGCCGATTTCTTACCTTACTAACTGTTGATAGCCAGTTATCGCAAATCAGATTATTTGAATGAATCAAATTCTCTGACTTGGTCATATGTAATATCACAACCCCTTATAAGTATTCGTCTATCAACTTATTTGCCTAAATTAATAGGCAAAAACTTAAAAGGTTTGGGCTGTTGCGATTTCGCTCGCCACTACTTTCGCAATCGTTATTTACTTTCTCTTCCTCATCCTACTAAGATGTTTCAGTTCAGATGGTTCCCGCTCGCTTGCCTATGTGTTCAGCAAGTGGCAACATGACATGACTCATGCTGGGTTTCCCCATTCGGAGATCTCCGGATCAAAGCTTGTTGACAGCTTCCCGAAGCTTATCGCAGTCTTCCACGTCCTTCATCGGTAATATACGTCTAGGCATCCATTTAGCGCCCTTGAGTACCTTTTTATGCATTGACTTAACTAGTAGTTGCTACTTTGCAATTACTACTACCGTCAATTAAAAACTCAATTTCTTTTACTCTCAAATTGTTAATGATCAGTGCCTCACACATTTGAGTGCACAATTGACAGGTCAATAAATTGACAAATCTATCTACACTCAGATGTTTTCTCACTGCCCTCGCACGCTTTGCAGTGTATTGCCAGAGGTTCGTTTGAACATTCGCTTAACTAGTAATTAACTATACAGCAGCTGAGATTCTTTTGCAAGGGTTTTTTCAAAGTTTTTTCGACTTTTTTTGCTTTTTATTAAAATCAGCGCCAATCGCCTCAGAAATACTATAAAAACCGTCATTTTTTAGAAGCTGAGACAACTCGCGATTTATTCGCCCAATTAGCTGCGGACCTTCGAAAAACAGCCCAGTGATAAGCCCAACTAGACTAGCCCCTGCCTTAATCTTAGCGTATGCATCTTCGGCCGAAAAAACTCCGCCAACACCAATAATAGTCAGTTTATCTCTATAATTTTTATATGCATACCTAATCAGCTCTAGACTATGTGCGCGAGTAGGTTCGCCGCTTAATCCACCCCTAATATCATCAGTCAAAGGATCTTTAAGATCTACCTTCTCACGATCCTTTATTAAATTAGCTACCGTTACACCCTGAATATTATGCTCAACAATAACCTTTAATAACGAGTCGAACTGTCTCAAATCATACAAATGTGGCATTTTAACCCAGAAAGGAACATTTCTCTCTACAGAATCTAATTCGCTCAATAAAGTCTCTAGCGTACCAGCATAGATAAACGGCTCCTTGCCAGCATTCGGACAAGAAATATTGATCTCTATAACACTAGCCAAGCTGTTTTCTACGATATAACTAACCGCTTTTTTTACATCCCGAATTATATATTCCTCCGGAACGACTGGCCCAAATTCGTCTTTCGTGGATTTATCAGCAATAACAGCCACAGACACAACAGTCGGCATTGATTTAATTTTAGATCTGTTTAATTCAATGTAGTCACTAATCTTCTCTAATCCATAATTCGGCATACCAGCGTACACAACTACAGATTTGGTGTTCGGCAATCGATGAAACCATGGTCGCAGATTTCCCCTTCTCGGCTCCATAGTCACAGATCCGCCAGAAGCAAAGCCAAATCCAACATCTTCCATTAAAGGTGACAATTGTACATTTTTATCAAATCCCGCTGACAAGCCTATTGGGTTATTAAATACAACTCCATCAATTTCTTGCTGTAGCGACTTATCCTGGAAGCTCCATAATTTACGAATAGCCCATCTAATAGGAGGAAACGCCTGCGCCAAACGACCGCAAAAAATAGTTAACTTATGCGTAAAATCTGGTGTTAATAAAAATAATATCGGCTTAATAATACACTTATACATATTCTAAGAGTATAGCTATCTATGCTTTATTAAGCAAGGTTACTTGCAAATAAAAAATCGCCTGTTCGGCGATATTCCTGACTATCTATGATTGGTGGGCGCTGAGGGACTCGAACCCCCGACCCTCTCGGTGTAAACGAGATGCTCTAGCCAACTGAGCTAAGCGCCCATATTAAAAATATGGTGGGCGATGAGGGACTTGAACCTCCGACCTCGTCATTATCAGTGACGCGCTCTAACCAGCTGAGCTAATCGCCCTCATTCGTCTTGGTGGAGTGTTGTGGACGTAAGCCCACTTCACCCCATATGGTGGAGACACAGGGACTCGAACCCTGGACCCCCTGCTTGCAAAGCAGGTGCTCTAGCCAACTGAGCTATGTCCCCATAAATTGCCGAGACCTTTTAATTGTACAGTATCTTTTTAATTCTGACAAGTGTATAATTAATAATATGTTATATCAATTTAGTTTTAGTGCATTATTTTTTGGGATTTTGGTCTTAATTGCTGGTGGAATCGTCGTTATTTTCCATCAAAAATTAGCCGACAATCTGGGAAGCGGCGTAAGTAGCTATGATCGTTTCAAATTTTGGGGACTTGTTACATGTGGAGTAGGATTCGCTATTATGCTCAGCCTGCACACTATCCCACTAAACTGGCTACTAAACTCCCTTTTTGGTAGCGGACTATAATAGGTGTCTACGAAAAACATAAATAGCCAAACACTGTTGGCTATTTTTTGTAATCGCAATTCTATCAAAACATCAGATTTAATAAAATCAGTCATATAAAAAGCCCCTCGTAGAGGGACTTTTTTGTTTAACAACTTGATTGTGCAATTCATCAATCGGTTTATCGTAGAGAAAGGTTGAACTTTTGTCTCGTCCTCGAGAGGACTATTGTAAATATGTAAGCTCGACACACTTACGAGACCGACCTAGCTCAATCTGTGATTGCTCGACAGATTGGCATCGTTACTCCCTAGAAAGGAGGTAATCCATCCGCACCTTCCGGTACGGATACCTTGTTACGACTTAACCCCAATCATGCCCCCCACCTTAGGCCGACGAATCGGACTTCGGGTGTTGGTCACTTTCATGGTTTGACGGGCGGTGTGTACAAGACCCGGGAACGTATTCACCGCAACTTGCTGATTTGCGATTACTAGCGATTCCGACTTCATGCAGGCGAGTTTCAGCCTACAATCCGAACTGAGACTAGCTTTGATGCGATTTGCTTCACCTCGCGGCTTCGCTGCGCATTGTACTAGCCATTGTATTACGTTTCTAGCCCAGGACGTAAGGGAAATACTGACCTGACATCATCCCCTCCTTCCTCCCCGTTACCGGGGCAGTCTGAATAGAAAAATACAACTATTCACAAGGGTTGCGCTCGTTGAAGGACTTAACCTAACATCTCACGACACGAGCTGACGACGGCCATGCATCACCTGTCACAGGGTTCCAAAAGGCACAGTCTACTTTCGCAGACCTTCCCTGGATGTCAAGCCCTGGTAAGGTTCTTCGGTTATCATCGAATTAAAGAACATAATCCACCGCTTGTGCGGGTCCCCGTCAATTCCTTTATGTTTTAGCCTTGCGGCCGTACTCCACAGGCGGGATACTTAACGCGTTAGCTTCGCTACTGAAGGGGTCGATACCTCCAACAGCTAGTATCCATCGTTTACGGCGTGGACTACCCGGGTATCTAATCCGGTTCGCTCCCCACGCTTTCGTGCCTTAGCGTCAGAAATGGCCCAGTAACCTGCCTACGCCATCGGTGTTCCTTCTAATATCTACGGATTTCACTCCTACACTAGAAATTCCAGTTACCTCTACCATTCTCGAGTTTAACAGTTTGAATAATAGTCTGTATGGTTGAGCCACCAGGTTTCACTATTCACTTATTAAACCGCCTACGCAACTCTTTACGCCCAGTCACTCCGGATAATGCTTGCACCCTACGTATGACCGCGGCTGCTGGCACGTAGTTAGCCGGTGCTTATTCATGAGTTACCGTCATATTCTTCACTCATAAAAGAAGTTTACAACCCGAAGGCCTTCATCCTTCACGCGGCGTTGCTCCATCAGGCTTTCGCCCATTGTGGAAGATTCCTCACTGCTGCCTCCCGTAGGAGTCTGGACCGTGTCTCAGTTCCAGTCTGGCTGATCATCCTCTCAGACCAGCTATGGATCGTCGGCTTGGTAGGCCATTACCCTACCAACTACCTAATCCAACGCAGGCTTCTCCCAAAGCGCCCGAAGGCTTTAATCCGAAGACCATATGCGGCATTAGCTACCCTTTCGGGCAGTTATTCCTCACTTTGGGGCAAATTCCTACGCGTTACTCAGCCGTCCGCCGCTCGCCGACATTTTACACAAAATTCTTGAATAAATCTTCTACATTACCCAGAAGCTTCCAGAATTCAGTGTAAAACTCGCTGCCGCTCGACTTGCATGTGTTAGGCACGCCGCCAGCATTCATCCTGAGCCAGGATCAAACTCTCCGTTAAAATCTACTTTGTATCAAAGTATTAAGGCTCTACAAAAATATAAACTGACGATGATATTGCACAATCAAATTGTTAAAGTTCATCTTAAGTCAGACTGAAGTATGATTTACCTCGCTTTACAGATTGTAAACCGTTGCTTAACTCGCACTCCAGCAACCAGACTTGTTACTAATCTTACAGTATATAATTGCCTAGGTCAATAGATTTTTACAATTATTTTGTTGCGAAAAATACAACGGCAGCCACAACCGCACCAATAGCTGCTCCAGCAGCCACTTCTACAGGGGTGTGACCATGAGCAACGCGAAGCTTTTTCAACTTGCTACCCTGCTCTGAGATCAACTTATTAAGTGTTTCGCCCTGCATTCCAGACGAATAGCGAACCATCATGGCATCATACATTACTATAATAGCCAGCCAAGTAGCTAGTCCAAATACAGAACTATCCCAGCCATCTTGTAGCCCCAGAAATACCGCCAGCGACACAACAATCGCACTATGAGCGCTTGGCATACCTCCGGATAGAAGTATTTTTGGGTTTGTATCACCGCTAAATACTCGACGATTACGCCCCATGAGATGAAACACTTGCTTCAACCCTTGGGATATCGCCCATGCAATTACTGGGACTATCAAGACTTTCATTTATTAATTACCCTCATCCTGCGGACGATCCGCCATCAAGCCGATTGACGAAACAGCGTCGCCGTCAGATAGACGCATAATCGTCACGCCCTGAGTTGTCCTTCCGAGTAGCTTAATATCGCTCAAGCCCAGGCGGATAGTTTGACCATTCTGAGAAACCAATAACGCCTCTGTTATTTCTGGGTCGATAGTCTGCACAGAGATAATCGGACCAGTTTTTGCAGTTACAACTGCGGCTTTTATACCAACTCCGCCACGTTTATGACTTGGGAAATTCGACACCTTTGTACGTTTACCGAAGCCTTTTTCACTAACCACCAGCAAGGTTTGGTCGTCGCCCGTAACGATATCCATACCAACAACAGAGTCATTTGGACGTAATCTTACGCCGCGAACACCACGAGCTGATCTACCCATTGGGCGCGTATCTTTCTCATTAAAGCGAATAGCTTGCCCCGCAGACGTAGAGATAATCACGTCATTCTCGCCGGTCGTCCTCTTTATCCAGCGCAGCTCATCGCCTTCGTCTAATTTAATAGCAATCAATCCATTCGTACGAACATTGGCATAATCTTTCACAGGAGTCTTCTTAACTGTACCCTTCTTTGTCGCCATGAACAGATATCCGTCTTCGTTGGCGTTCTTTTCGTGCTTGATAATTGCCGTTATCTTCTCTTCTGGCTGAAGTTGCAATAAGTTAACCGCGGCAACACCTTTCGCACTTAGGCTGGCAGCTGGCACTTCGTAAGCCTTCAATCGGAAGATCCTACCCATATTGGTGAAGAATAATAGATAATCATGCGAGCTCGCCTGAACGACCTGGTCGATAACATCTTCTTCCTTAGTCGTCATACCGCGCTTGCCTTTACCGCCACGATTTTGCCTACGATAATCACTTACTAAGGTTCGCTTGATGTAATTTTCGCTTGTAAGCAGAATTACCGACTCTTCCTCTGGAATCAATTCCTCATCAGAGAACTTTCCTAATTCGTGATTAATGATCTTACTGCGCCGCTCATCGCCATACTTTTCTTTCATAGCAAGCAATTCTTCCTTAACGACACGCAAAATCTCATTCTCGTCAGCCAGAATTGCCTCCAATTTCTTAATCAGTTCGTGGAGTTGTTTCAATTCTTCTTCAATCTTGTCGCGCTCCAATCCCTGCAATCGTCGTAGTTGCATCGCCAAAATTGCGGCCGCCTGGATTTCTGACAGACCAAATCGCTCCATCAAACGCTTGTCGGCGTCGTCATAACTTTCGCGAATCGTCTTAATTACCTCGTCAATATGATCAAGCGCAATTTTCAGACCTTCCAATATATGAGCTCGTTCCTTAGCTTTGCGAAGTTCAAACTCAGTCCTGCGTCGAATAACTCCTTGACGATGCTTAATAAACTCCGCCAAAATCTCTTTTAAGCCCATAACTTTAGGCTGAATACCATTGACCAAAGCCAGGACATTATAATGGAATGATGTTTGTAATCCAGTCAATTTATACAATTGGTTAAGAATCTTCTTTGGATAAGCATCTTTCTTCAGTTCAACAACAACTCTAACCTTACCGCGAGCACTTTCATCTCGCGCGTCGGCAATGTGTGTAATTTTCTTCGCAAGGACGAGTTCTCGAACCTTATCAACAAAACCTTCCTTACTCATGCCATACGGAACTTCGGTGATTATAATACTGTAACGACCATTTTTACGCTCTTCAATCGATGCAACCGCACGAATCGTAACTGAGCCACGCCCAGTTTCATACGCTTGACGCATTGGCGCACCACCGTAAACTTCCGCACCCGTCGGAAAGTCAGGGCCCTTAATGTGCGTCAATAGTTCATCTAATGTAATTTCAGGATTATCTATCTGAGCAACTGTAGCGTCAACCACTTCACCAAGGTTGTGCGGCGGAATATTAGTTGCCATACCGACAGCAATACCCATCTGACCGTTTAGCAGGATATTTGGAACAGCCGACGGCAAAACCACCGGCTCTTTCTCTGTTCCGTCGAAGTTATCACGAAAATCAACGGTTTCTTTGTCGATGTCAGACAGCAATTCGCCGCCAATTTTATCCATTCGCGCCTCAGTATAACGGGAAGCCGCCGGCTCATCACCGTCCATAGAGCCGAAGTTACCCTGACCTTCGACCAGAGTATATCGCATCTTCCAAGGTTGAGCCAAGTTCACCATAGCGTCGTAAATTGATGAATCGCCGTGCGGGTGGTAGTTACCCATCACTTCACCGACGATCTTTGCCGACTTCACTGTAGCGTGAGGAGCGCGCCAACCATTCTTATTCATCGCATACAAAATACGGCGATTAACAGGCTTCAGCCCGTCACGAACATCCGGCAAAGCACGGTCAATAATAACCGACATGGAGTATTTAAGGAAGGAGTCTTCCATAACACGCTCAACTGTCGACTTTTCAATACCGCGAACTTCTGACTCTTCGTTCAGAATTTCTGGTTCTACTATATTTTTATTATCGTTGTCCGCCATATCTCCTCCTTAAAAGTCCAAATCTTCCACATTAACCTTAGCGGCATTTGTTTGAATAAAATTTTTCCTCAATTCTACACTATCACCCATAAGCTTCGTAAATATCGCGTCTGCCCGTTCTGCGTCCTCAATATTAACCTTCACCAATGTTCGATTTTCCGGATTCATAGTCGTTTCCCATAATTGAGCGGCGTCCATCTCGCCAAGACCCTTAAATCGTTGCTGCGCCGTGTAACCTGCCTGCTTAAATTTCTCAGCATTTTCATCAATCTTTACACCAGCAGCCCTGCGCTCATTGATCTTTTCGTTCAATTTTTGCTCGAGGGCTACTTCATCATAGACGTAATCTATCTTACGATTACTTCCAGTTCCTCTACTCAGCCCAAACAGAGGCGGCTTCGCCAAATATACGTGACCTGCTTCAATCACTTCAGACATATATCGGAAGAAGAATGTCATCAAAAGTGTAGAGATGTGCGCACCATCAACATCGGCATCTGTCATAAATATAATCTTGTCGTAACGAATACCACTGATATCAAATTGGTCGCCAATTCCAACGCCCATAGCCTTAATCAACGAAACAATTTCAGCATTAGCAAACATCTTATCAAACCTTGCGCGCTCAGTATTCAGCACCTTACCGCGAAGAGGAAGAACGGCCTGAATGGTTGAATCACGACCGTCCTTAGCAGAACCCGCAGCCGAATTACCCTCGACAATAAATAATTCACAATCTTTTCGGTTACGAGATGAGCAATCCGTCAACTTAGATGGCAAGTTTAAGCCTTCAAATGCTCCCTTGCGGATAACGTTGTCGCGCGCAGCCCTTGCCGCCTTACGAGCTCGTGCCGCCAATGTAGCCTTGCCGACAACCTTCTTAGCTGTAGCTGGATTTTCCTCCAAGTAATACGCAAAATATTCGCTCATCACCTGATCAACATAGCGGCGCATCTCTGGATTACCAAGTTTATTCTTGGTCTGACCTTCAAACTGAGGATCTGGCAACTTCACCAAAATAACTGCCGTCAAACCTTCGCGGATGTCATCACCAGTCAGATTATCCTCTTTTTCTTTCAGCAAGCTATTCTTGCGAGCATAATCATTAATTACACGCGTGAGGGCTGTTCGAAAACCAACCAAATGAGTACCACCATCAGGAGTTAAGACGTTATTGGCAAATGGCTTTACCACTTCAGCGTAAGTGTCGTTATACTGAACCGCAATTTCCACCATACAATCTTCAACCTGCTTCTCAACGTAAAATATATCGTCCGATAAAACATCCTTGCCGATATTCAGATTTTTTACATAGCTCTGAATACCGCCCTCAAAGTAGAAAGCTTTTCGTTCGCCAGTTCGTTCGTCAATAACCGACGTGTGAATACCTTTTGTAAGGTACGCCTGATGACGAAGATAATTAACAACCCATTTATAGTCAAAATTAACCGTCTCCTTAAAGATAGTTGGGTCTGGATAAAATGTAATTGTCGTACCAGAATCATTAGACTTTCCGACTACTTCTAATTCTGTCTGAGGCACGCCTGTTGCGTATTCTTGGCGATAGATTTTACCGTTCTTCCTAACTTCAGCAATCATCCGAGTAGACAGCGCATTCACAACACTAGAACCAACACCGTGAAGTCCAGACGAGACCTTATAGCCGCCGCCGCCAAACTTACCACCGGCGTGTAAGATTGTTAATACCGTCTCTAGCGTACTCTTACCTGTCTTTGGGTGTTTATCAACAGGAATGCCACGACCGTCATCAGATACTCGAACGCCGCCATCCTTTAACAAAGTTACTTCGACCTTTGTAGCATAACCAGCGATTGCCTCGTCAATTGAGTTATCGGCAATCTCCTTAATCAAGTGATGTACGCCCTCATATCCCGTACTACCGATGTACATTCCTGGACGCTTACGAACCGGCTCAAGACCCTCTAGGACCTGGATTTGTGAGCCATCATAAGATTGTTCATTTGTTTGTTTAGCCATATCTCCCTCACTATTATCTGAATTATCAGCTCTTTTCAACAACCTTATTATACATCAAAATAGATATATTCTCAAACTATTTACTTTTTCAGCATGCTTATGCTAAAGTTAGATTAAAGTTATATAACAACAAAAATAAAAGAGGTCAAAATGTTCAAAAAAATTATCTCGCGCCTACCATACAGCCCTTCAATGATCCACAGTTTGGGCTTTTATGCGAAACGCTTACGTAAAGAAGAGGCTACTCGAAAGATCGGTCTTATCTTAACCGCCCTAGCGCTTATCGTGCAATCTTTCACTGTTTTTTCACCACCAGAATCAGCCAATGCAGCAGATTCCAGCGACTTAATTTACGGCGGAATTTCTAGCGGTCAGCAACTGATGGCTCATTATGATGCGAACACAAATAATATTCACGACCTCTACGATCATCTTGGTATTAGCCGCTCTGATTTGGTAGCGGCGACTGGTAATCTTCAGACATTGAACAGTAACATGGGAACTTATTCTTGGGGACTTACGCCTCATTTTGGACCATCAAGAGGTGAAGGTTCATATGTAGTGCGCACATCTCAAGGAGGGGCTCGCACATTCTACTATCGACCTCACAACCTCTGGGGCAGCTTCTCATACAGAGCATTCGTTGGATATTCAGCCGGGACTGGCTGGTTTGCAATTATGCTTAACTGTGGCAACTTAATCTTAAAATTCGCACCACCAAACCACCATTGTCCGACTGGTCAAGTTGGCACATACCCAAACTGCTCCACTCCACCACAGCCAGTAGCTACATGTAACGCTCTAGACATAAAGAATAATGGAGACACTTACCAACTTACAGCCAACGCAAGTGCAGCCAACGGTGCTACAATTCAAAAATATGTATACAGTATTTATCGAGGAAACACCCTAGTTAAAACTATAGAAAGCAACGATAAGATTGTATCTTATACAGAGAAAACACCGGGATCATACAAAGTTGTTCTAACGGTAAAAAGCTCGCTGGGCGACAAGACCTCAGACGCCTGCGTAAAGACATTTACTATACCAGAGCCAGCAAGATGTCCTCAAAACCCTAAATTATTAAAGGATGATCCTCAATGTCAACCATGTCCAGGCGACTCTACTATATGGATTAACGATAGTCGATGTTCTGCCTCGTTCGTGCAGACAAAAACTGCAGTTAATCTCACCCAGAATAACGCTGACGCAACAACTACAGTTGCGAAATCTGGAGATCGAATTACCTACACTCTTTCGGTAAAAAACAAAGGTCTTAAAGAGGAAGAATTTACATTCAAAGATCAAGTCAGCGACCTATTGGAATACGCAGACATATTCGATGCTGGAGGTGGAAAATTGACAGACGACAAGAGTGCTAGTGCAGGTAGTGGAAACGCAAAGATGCTTATCTGGAGCGCAGTTAAGATTAAACCAGGAGAAACCCAGAAGCGCAGCTTTACTATCCAAATAAAGAACAGCATCCCGGCGATGGCTAGCGGTAAAAGCAATCCAATGTCTTATGACTGTAGGATTGATAACACATTTGGCAATACTGTCAGCACAAAAATTGACTGCCCCGCACCGAAAGTTATTGAACAAACCACTTCGCAATTACCAAAAACTGGCGCCAGCGAAAATATGATGTTCGCAGGAATTATCTCAGCTGTAGTTGTATTCTTCTATGCTCGATCACGTCAATTAAATAAAGAGGTTAGAATTGTTCGGCGAGACATGTCCGCAGGAACTTTATAGGAGGTGAAAAATGAGTGAAAAATTAAAATCTACTGTAGAGAATGCTGTCGACACCAGAGAATTAGCAGACTTAAGCAGAGAAAAAGCGGCTGAAATCGAAAGATCTCTAGAAAAGGCGGTTGAAAAAGAAAAATCAAATGCCGAAAATGAAAATAGCATTAAACATGAGGCTATGGAAATTGCCACCCGCCAAGAAAAGCGGCAAGAACAAAAAGAATCTAAAGAGATAAAAGAAGATAAGCCTCTTACAAAAAAAGATATTGAAGCTTCGTATAAGAAGACTTTGGAAAATGTACAAGACCAATTATCAGCTCCATCCAGGGCTTTCAGTAAGGTCATTCATAATCCAGTAGTCGAAAAGACTAGTGACGCAATTGGCAATACTGTTGCCCGCCCTAACTTAATCATTTCTGGCGCCTTAGGAGCAATAGCTTCTGTCGTTGTGTATTTTATCGCCAAAAGATACGGATACCTATTATCAGGATCAGAAACTATTATCCTGTTTGTAGCCGGCTGGTCTATCGGCGCTGTTATTGAGTATGCTCGAGTAGGGTTTATCAACAACAGGAAAAATAGCTAGATAGATGTTGAATCTTATCTCAAGCTAATCATCACTTCACTATCGTCATCATCACCATTACGTAAATCGAGCCGATTCTTAACCACAGGTTGGCTCGGTTTTACATTTACAGAAGAAACAGGGTTATTATTTGTAGCCATAGACACATTTGTCCTATTGACGACAGCACTATCTATCGCAGAAGGTTGACTTTGCTGTTTATTGCCAAGGTTAGAAGCTGTAGCATTTACGCTATTTATATTAGAAGGCGCATTATCAACCGCCCCTGGGCGACCTTGCGGATTCTGTATTTGCGAGGAAGCCTGTGGGGCTTGCGAATTTACTGGTCTTACAGTTGGGCTAGGAGCGGGCTTTCCTCCTAATTGTTGTCTCTTCGCTAGCCATTCATCTAAGAACGATGACCCACCGCCCGACGATTTTTGACCAACAGAAGGCGCTAATTGAGAAGGACTCGTCTTTGGTTGCGCACTACCTCTAATCCTGTCAAATATCTCCTTTTCAACAACAGCTCGTGGTTTACCGTATTTAGCAGCAGATAGCCTTACTAACGCGTCTCTCAGCTGATTATTAACTTGCCCCATCGGAGGAATCCAATTCATACTAAACGGCGCAGACGGCACGTTATTAATCATCACAGAAGTTATGGACTGGAAGTTTGGCAATTTAGCCAAGTCGTCGACATCGAAAGTCGGCTGAAACTTCTTAACCATCAATTCGGCGTCAGTCACACCGATACGCCCAGAAATAACCGTACCGACGTTACCAATAATAGCTTCTCGTATCTTATCCGTTAACTGAGTCATAAACTGGTTACCCATAATAAGACTTAATTTATACTTACGAGCCTCAGACAGAATAGATTCAAAGCTGTCAGTGGCGAAGTTCTGGAACTCGTCAACATACAGTGAAAAATCAACCCGCTGATCCTCTGGAATATCCGCCCGAGACATCGCTGCTGCCTGGAACTTCATCACAAAAATAATACCCAAAAGCTTAGAGTTAAGTTCACCCATCTTACCTTTCGACAAGTTAACCAGCAAAATCTTATTATTATCCATAATTTCACGCAAATTAAATCCAGATTTGGTCTGACCAATGATATTTCGCATTGCATCGTTGGAAATAAATGGACCAAACTTTGATACAACCCATGAAATAACCTCACCCGCCTCATTTGACCTCTGTGACGCAGGAAATTCCTTTGTCCAGAAATCAATAACTTGCTGATCTTTTACATATTTAAGCTTGCTTTTCACAAATTCAGGATCAATAAGACACTTCGGCACATCAATAAACGTTCCACCAGCAGGATCCGACATTAACAATAAAGCGCAGTTTCTAAAAATATGCTCCAGGCGAGGACCAACAATTCCCGTATGGCCTGGGTCATAAAGCCCATACAACATATTAATCGCCTCTTGAACCAAAAAGTCTTTTTGATCTGGAGTGTCGAACTCAAACATATTCAGACCAATTGGATTAGTCATGTCAGCAGGATTAAAATAGATAATATCCTCAACGCGTTCTTTTGGAACCTTACCCAATAAAGATTCAACCAAATCACCGTGCGGATCAATAAAGGCGAATCCCCGACCATCCATCATATCCTGATAAGCCATATTTTCCTGCAAGACAGATTTACCAACGCCTGTTTGACCAATAATATATACGTGGCGGCGACGGTCTTTTGTTCCGATTCGAATAGGTTTTTTGACTCCTCGAAATTCGTTATATCCAATCAGCAAACCCTCATCCAAAACGTCTGTTGGTCCATCAACCTGCTTGGACATCTGTCGCTTAACTTGTGAAGTCGGGATCGCGTTAACTCCAGGCAAATGGAATAATGTTGCCATTTCTACACTGTTGAGAATATTACTACGAGTTTCCTGAGGGAAGAACCTCATAATATATGCTGTTGTCATTTCCTCAACATTCCTAGTTAAAGAGAACTTAAACCCATTATTGCGCGGTGAGTCAAACAACGAGAAGGCTGCTATTATATTTTTTAACAACACTTGAGAGCGCGCCGCAGTATTTGACGAAATTACAACACGTACTAAGACTTCATATGCAGGATAGCGAGTCTTTTCGCTGATAGCATCCACTTCCGCCTGCTCTAAAGATGTTAGTTGCTTGTCCTCAGAACTAGAGCCACCGTCTTTTTCATTATTCTCTGGCGGTTTCCACAGAGCCTCCATAATATCCATAGGAGCAACGCCTCCAAAGCCTTTCTTCTTGCCCTTATTTTTCTTCATGCCGTCAATGTGAGACTCTGAAGCCTTGGACCAACCGTCATACGCCGGACGTAGTAAAAATTGCACACCTATCCCATCTTCTTTGGACGCCGAAGATAAAGCATTTAATAATGCCCTGGAGGCATCTCTTTTCGACTCCTGATAAGTCGATATTGGATAAACAAAGGACTTTTTCAGGGTGAATTCGCCGCCGATGGTTCCGCTCATCTTGCCGACCTTGCTGAATATATTAGTATCAGACACCTCTTCTAGCCTAGCAGAAGGATATGCTGCCGCTACAGCTTGGCGAATAACATCAACTAACACTAGCGGAACAACAGCATAATAGTGAACTAACCCACCATGTGCAACAATCTCAAACGATATATGACGTTGGCCGTAGACTTTACTTTTGAATCCTTTAGTTGCCGTACTTGAGATGATATTGTACATCACCTGGGCCTGCGACAGCACCTCTTCAGTTAAATCTCGCTCATCTCGATTTGAATCATTGATGTCTTCACTTGTCGGAGGCAAATGTATAAGCAATGGCACCATCTTCAAGCCTCGTTCATAATTTTTGGCTTCCCTAAGCATGTTACGATACAACACAAAAGCTACCGCAGAACCAGCGGCTATAATAACAATCGCGATAAAACTAACTATCAAAGGACCCGCACCCATATAAAACCCTACTTACTACCGTCGTCATTTTGACCTAAAGTCTTATTATATCGTTTTTTTAAATAATCAGCCTGCAGCTGTGCAATAACTCTATTCCTCTCATAAGGATTATCTTTTGTTAAAGCTATAATCTTTTTAACTTTATCCACCCACTCTCTTTCTATCAAGTCTTCATCCGCTGCCACCAGAGGAGTATCATCATCAGCTACTACCCCCGGCTGATTCGTACTTTGAGCGTCGTTTTGAGATTGAGATAAAGGAACTGTTGTAGTATTATCAACAGGCAAAGCCACGGGGATATTGTTATATTGTTCAACCCCAGCACCAAGTGACTGCTCGGATTCTCTTCCGACTTCAGGATTTAATGATGTATTTTCTACATTATACTCACCGCCACCTATATTTTGTGGCTGCACCTCAGGAGTCCTATTAACTTGTGGCAGTTCGGGATTCATAAATATATTGTACCACGTAACTACTTAAAATACACGACTACATTCAGGACGGGATTAGTATCTTTTATGTATAAAAAAACACGCCAGCAATTCAAACACACCAAGTAATAATATCTCAAAAATCCCAACATCTCCCATCGATTGCATACCCACATAAATAACTGGAGCAAGAGAGATTACAGTAGAATAATAATACGTCTTATACTTAGATTCATTGCGACTATTCTTGAAATTAAAAAATTTCGCAGCTATTCGCTCCGATGTTAAAAATACTACATAAGTTAGACAGATAAATAGCACATACAAACATACAAAAAACGCTAAAATCCCAAACGGACCAGCAGAACTCGGGTTTGTTGCGTTCAAAATAACCGCAGTCAAAATCAATGCAACCAACGCTATAAAACTAATTATCTTCATCCCCATACTCACATCATACTATACACAAGAAGCCTGAGCGATAATACTATAGCATATAGACACAAACCATCCGCCGATAAAAAATAACTATTAGGCGCGGGTGCTACTTGCCTATTACCGCTCGAGGCGATTTGACCGCTCCTTAATTAAGGAGCATCCTTGCAGTGTTCCTCTGCATACATCCAGGACTTTCATCGCTAGTTCTTTAACGAGGATTAACTGGATGTATGCGGTACTAACCGCGCGCTCAACGCTTTTACAATTTGCGAAATATTGTAAAGGCGGAGCATTGGCTGCGTCATTATAAAAATCATGCAGCCAACTGTCCGTCGATTTATACGCAAAATGTGGCTTTATATAAAATTTATTGTTAATGTATTTTTGCTTTTTTGTTTTTCTAAAAGCTTACCCTTATACTAGCATAGCCCTATTTAGATGTCAACTATTACTCGGTCAAAAAGTATTGTAATTTTCACCTATTTTTTAATGTTGTTAAAATTATCATCTGTTAATTATTCTCTTATCGCTTTATGGCTATCTGTGTATTTTACAACAAGCTTGTCATTTTTAAGTATTATCTAGCACAGATTGCACACCATTCAATGAAGATATCGTCGATTTAGCGACCGCCCAATTACACGACTAACCTATGGTTGCCTGTCATCCAAACATTGCCACAAAAATAGGTTCGTACAGTCAATATCAGACTAACGTCTAGTACTCGAAACCGCGATAAAATAGTAGTCTCTACTACCCGATTTATAAAACTCTGTTCACTTTCATTGTCGCACTATAGCAAACTTAACAAAATTATTTTTTATATTATTACAAGAACATACAAGCATCAGTATGCATATTAAATCCTATATATCAAATGCTATACAGCAGTCTTAATTAAAAATTACAAAACGAAAGCATAAAGTTTATTCGTAGTACACAGAGCCATCCTTTACGTTTCAGTTAAAAAATCCTAGAAAATGTACGGCAATTTAATTTGTGATATACATAAAAAAGACCATCAAATAAGCACCAGTCTCTGACATGTAACTTCATAGTAAAAGTCATTAGAAAAACAGCTGCAAAAATTAGAAAGAAGATTATAAAATGTGTGGTATTTTTTACTCAACTTTTTACAAAAATATTGTTGACATAAGCATTTATATAGCTTATTATAGGGGTAGCTTCTGAATAAAAAAGTTATACAGAAGCCAAAAATAAAAAGAAATTGTAAAACTCCACTTTTTTGAAAACAACCACTACTCGCAGGTGGTTGTTTTTCTATCTTAAAGATAAATTCTACTCTTTAACATAAATAAAGCCAGCGATAAGGCTGACTTTTAATCTAATCTATCTGGTGGAGCTGCCGGGTACTGCCCCCGGGTCCAACTGGTATCACAACATTCGTCTACGAGCATAGGCTTATCTAAATTTATTTAATAACGCTACTCGGATTTAAAATAAACCAAGAAAACCGAGTTCCGTTACGTAGTAAAAGTCCTACATATCCGCTACTTCCAAATATATAGCAAGCAACATAGATATAACACCCTTAGATATTGACTGTTGCCACAATACAAGGATGATCGCTAAAAATTAGGCAGCGATTGGCGCAAAGGCCATCTTAGGAGCGAAAGCGCTCGCTACGAATGACTTTGCTTTTGCAACAAAGTTTGCATCTAAAAAATATACGTTACGCGTATCGTCGGCTCGCAGAATGTCATGATAAGGTCCAATTGTCTAAAGCTATATCAGCCCCACATATCGATTCATATTATATCTCTATCTCATTCAAAAATCTACATGCTTATGTTTTAATAGATTCATGATTAGTAGAGTTATTTCAGCTACACCCTACGGATTTAGTGGACAAATCATCGAAGTTGAGGGAGATATGTCAAAAGGGCTTCCTAGTCTACAAATCGTCGGAATGGGTAATAAGGCCATCGATGAGTCTAGAGATCGGGTACGTAGTGCAATAAAAAACTCTTCCCTAGATTTTCCGAAAGGAAAAATAATCATCAACTTAGCACCGGCAGAGTTACCAAAAGACGGATCTCACTTTGATCTCCCCATTGCCTTATCTATTTTATGCATCAGTGGCACGCTCAACCAAGGCGACATAAACGATGCGGTTTTTGCAGGTGAATTAGCACTAGACGGCAGTCTACGTCCAATACGATCAGCAATTATTACAGCCGAAGTAGCCAAAAACCAAAAAATTAAATCGGTATACGTGCCAGCCCAAAACGCCGAACAAGCAGCACTAGTGACTGGAGTTGATGTATTTCCAGTAGAAAACCTAAAATCACTCTTCTTACATCTCAAAAAAGAAAAGATCATTAAGCCAATAGACAGATCATCAATAAAAAATATATCTCGCAATCATAAAAATACTCCAATCATCGACGACATCTACGGACAAGAACAAGCAAAAAGAGCGATTCAAATAGCCGTTGCCGGAAGACATAATATTTTATTGTCCGGTCCTCCGGGATCAGGAAAAACTATGTTGGCAAAATCTCTGAAGAATCTATTACCAGCCCTATCAGAGGATGAAATAGTAGAAGTGACAAAACTTCACAGTCTTGGAGAGCACACTATAATAAACAATCCCATAGTAGATAGACCGTTCAGATCACCACACCACACCGCAAGTAGAGCATCTATTATTGGCGGAGGATCAAAAGTGCAGCCAGGAGAAATCAGTTTAGCTCATAGAGGTGTCCTATTTCTCGATGAGCTACTCGAATATCCACGCACTGTGCTTGAATCACTTCGTCAACCCTTAGAAGATCACGAAATTACCGTCAGTCGTGCAAATGGTAAATTCAACTTCCCTGCCAATTTCTTATTAGTAGCCACAATGAATCCTTGCCCTTGTGGATTTCTTGGAGATCCAGAAAAAACTTGCATATGCTCACAAAATCAAATTCTCAATTATCAAAAAAGATTATCAGGGCCGTTACTTGATCGAATAGATCTAACAGTGTCGGTTTCACGAGTCCCCCATGAAAAATTATTAACTAATAAAATGTCGACAAAATCACAACAAGAGACATTTTTATCTGAGATACATAAAGCCTACTCTATCCAGAAAGACAGATATAAGTGTAGTTACAAATACAACAATGATATTTCAAGCAATACTGTTGATAAAATTACATCAATCTCAGAATCTGCAAAAACCTTCTTGACGAACGCAGCCAGAAAGCTAGACTTAAGCACTCGCAGCTATTTTAAAGTTATAAAAGTTTCTCGCACTATCGCAGATTTAGAAGGATCCGCGTCCATAGAAATTCCACATATAGCAGAAAGCCTACAATACAGACAGATTAGCATAGGTTAATTATTATCCTTGAAAATAACAGACATCTCTGTTACAATAGCAACTGAGTTAATCTAAAATTGCTTCAAAAAGGAGAGCCAGAGATTAATAAATCAATCCGTATCAACGGAGCAATCCGTGCAAGAGAACTGCGGATAATTGGTCCTGATGGCGAGCAGCTAGGAATCATGTCCCTTAAAGAGGCTTTAAGTAAGGCCAACGACATGAATCTTGACCTAGTTGAAATATCACCGGGAGCCAATCCGCCAGTTGCTAAAATCATTGACTGGGGTAAATACCAGTACCAAAAAATGAAGGATCAACAGAAGAATCGGCGCCAAGCCAAATCTGGAGACCTAAAGCAGATGCGCTTTGGTCTAAAGATAGGAGCTGGAGACCTAGAGGTTAAGCTGAAGAAGATCCGTAAATTTTTAGAGGGCGGACATAAAGTTCGTATACAAGTGGTCTACAAAGGTCGCGAAATGGCCCATAAAGAGATCGGCTACGAATTGATCGACAAAATCATGGAGCACCTTAGTGAGGATGCAATATTAGAGCAAAAACCTCAGATGGCTGGTCGCAATCTGAGCGTAGTAATAAGGAGTAAATAATGCCAAAGCTAAAGACCCACAAAGGCACTGCGAAGCGTATCAAGCTGACCAGCACCGGAAAATTGACCCGCCAGCGCGCATTTGGCGGCCACTTGTTGGCTAAAAAGTCAAAAAGTCGTAAGCGCGCAATCAACACAACAGCAACAGTAACTGGTTCGATGGCCAAAAACGCCCGTCGAGCAATGGGAGTATAGTTATGCGAGTAAAACGAGGAGTTGCCGCACGCGCTAAGCACAAAAAAATCTTAAAAGCAGCTGAGGGAATGCAGCATAATCGCACCAGAAGTTTTCGTCTTGCAAAACAAGGTGTTATTAGAGCTCTGCAGTACGCCTACCGCGATCGTCGAAACAAGAAGCGCGATCTACGCGGTCTATGGATTACTCGAATCAATGCAGCCGCTCGACAAGAAGGCACAACTTACGGCAAGCTTATAGCTTCTATGAAATCTAAAAACATTGAGATTGATAGAAAAATATTAGCAGAATTGGCAGTTAACGAGCCAAAAGCTTTCGCTGAAATAGTAAAAGCAAGTCTATAATAGGACAAATCTACCAATATAAAACACCCTGACATTATGCAGGGTGTTTTATTCATAGTCTGCCTATAAGCCGGGTTCTGTCTAGGGCAATCATCTATCTAGTTTGCTTGTTGCCAAACAAATCAAGCGGTTATCGATCTGCGGACGGATAATCCTATTTGCAAATCTCCTTGCAGCCGACAGGGTTTACCTCTCGTCTATGTCGCCATAGACGACTGTGGGCTCTTACCCCACTCGTTTCACCTTTTCCCTCGTATATAAAATACGAAGGTAGTTTTGTCTCTGTGGCACTTTCCCTAGAGTTGCCTCCGGTCGCCGTTAACGACTGTCGTATCCTTCGCTGCCCGGACTTTCCTCTTAAGTACAACTTAAGCGATTGCCTAACAGACTACATGATATATTATAGCACTAAACCCCAGACTTGTCTGTGGGCGCTAGATATTCCCCGCATAAATGCAAGGTGGGTGCTCGCAACTTATTGCCACGACAATAAATCATTAAAGCTCCCTATCATATGATGTTAGGAAAATCATACGCGCCCACGGATAAATCCAGGGTATGGTCTTATTATACACCAAATATGTTCATAAATACACGCAAAATTGCCTGAATATAGCCCGACATAACCTGCCCAATTACATCAGAAAACAGCACAACTATAATCATCACTAGAAGAATGCCGTTCTGCTCAATTTTCTGCATAACGCCCCTGATGCTATCTGGCGCTACGGCGTATAGTATTCTAGACCCGTCCAGAGGTGGAATTGGTAGCATATTAAAAACAAAAAAGCCCAGGTTCACCGATACAGCAGTAGAAATAATCAGTCCAAATATCGTAGACTGTACTGCCCCGGTATTATTAATAACGCCGCTAAACACTCCGACGCCAAACACAATAAAGGCGATTATTAAATTAGTAATTGGGCCAGAAAGAGAGACAAGAGCCGCCCCCCAATCGCCAAAACGGACTCTATTTGGATTAAATGGAACAGGTTTAGCTCCTCCAAAAACTGGAGCATGCAGTATCACCATAATCAAAGGAAGCAAAATAGTCATTACAGGATCGATATGTCTTATGGGATTAAGCGTCAATCTCCCCTCTTCTTTTGCGGTATTATCGCCCAATGCATATCCCATAAAAGCGTGCATAGCCTCGTGAATGGTCATAGACAATAATATAACAATCAAAACTACTATTATTTCTAAAATCATAAGTGTTATTATAGCATCAATACACGATCTTGACTAATTACACAAATGCCGCTACAATAATAAGGATTGTTATTAATAATAAAGTAAAGAGAGTGGAAATGGCATCACGATGTGATTTAACAGGCAAAGGCAAGCAGTATGGCAACAACGTCAGCTTCTCCCTGCGCCGCACTAAGCGCGTTTTCAAACCAAACCTTCAGAAGAAGACTTTTGTTGTTGACGGTCAAAAAATTACCATGACTTTAAGCACAAAAGCTATTCGCACCCTGAAGAAAAAAGGTATTTTGGGCGCAACTGCTGATAAGTAATCGCTAAATCAAATTTTAATAAAATAACTCCGATTGTATTATCGGAGTTATTTTTAATTCAATGAGAAGACTCTAACTTTTCGATATTTGAACAACCGTTAAATTATCTGGTAGATCCGTTATTTTCTTTAACTTCCATTTTGGACCAGCCTCAACAACTGGAGCTCCTAGGTTTTTTACAAACTCATCCACGCCATCCTGTGGAAACTCATAATGCAAAGTAGTGTCATTGTAATGCACTGGAATCACCACCTTAGGGTCTAATTGACGAATTATTGAAGTTGCCCCCATTGCGTCTAATGTATATCCATTTCCACCGACAGGTAATATTGCAAAATCAACAACACCTATATTCTCAAGCTGATCATCAGTTAGTTTATTCTCAATATTACCAACAACCGCTCCCTTAGCTTCACCAACCGTAATTTTATATATTGTAGATTTTTTAACATCATCTGCGGTGTCGATATGTCGGCGCGCTGGAATTCCTAGCAATGAGACGTCTCCGACTTCATATTCACCTGGACCAGAAAATAGCAGTCTTGGTGTAGAATCCACAACAGCAAACCGATCCTCTGTAACCACCTCTACGTCATTATCCACAGAAACATTTTTTCCTCCGACAATCTCTAAATTCGGATCAAATACCACACGAAGTTTCTTTGTGGTAACAATAACAGCATTTGCTCCTTTATACTCTATTTCAAACATACCTACTCCTTTCTCATTATATTTTCCGTATCTACTAATACAGAGTGCTTGTTTCTTACGATATCCATTATAAACCTATCTTTGACACTCATCCTATAGTAGAAATCATCATAAGATATTACGGCATAATTTATTTCTATTTTTCTATCTTTTTCGATTTTTTTAACAAGATTTTTTATAGTTACGGCAGACATATCATCGCCGACCAATAGCAAATCAACAGCAGAGCTTGATCCGACTACTAATTTCCCCGAAATAATAGCCAATCTTAAACCTCTCATTCTCCCTAAAGAATCTTTCCAGGAAACGCTGTTCGCAGCACCCGTACCGTCTTCTGCATTTTTATCTGAGAATATAGCTGCAAGCGGCTTAATGTAAGGATAGTCTTCATTTACGCTATAGTACAGTTTATTATCAATAGCATCTTGCTGTACTATACCTACAGATACCATATTAGCTAGCTCTCGACGGACGGAGTTTATCTGCTCATCGATCATCCTAGTAATTTCTCTCACATAAAATGACTTTTCTGGATTATTCAGAAAAAGATGCAATAATTTTACCCTAGTTTTTGAACCAAATAATGAATCAATCATTGTACTATAATTGTAACATATTTTTTACTTACTATCTAATACTCGAGATAAATATTGTTCACACGAATGAACATCTCCCCATTCAATAAATGGGTTTCGTCTAAACCACGTCAACTGACGTTTCACTAAGTTTACATCACTAACAATAAACTCCCGAATAGCCTGATCTTCATCTATTTCTTTCTCGATTAATTTCTTAATAATAGGATAAACATTACCCGTCATAGCCTCATTGCACCACCCGGTATTATTGGCTAATCCTATTGTTTCTTCTACAACACCATCCTTGAACATTTTTTTTGCTCTATCTGTAATCCTCCGTTTTAGTAGTTGTTTATCTGTAGTAATTCCGACAACGACAGTATTATTCAATGGAGCCTCCAGTCCAGACGGCTTTTTATCGGCTCGCTCAATAGCCCTAATTAGATATCTTTTATTTTTACTATTCTCTGGCAATACTACATCATGATTAGCACAGTATTGCCGAAGTTCAGATATCGTCATTTCTTGTAAGTTGGCTCTCTTTTCTTTGCTGTATTTAGCTCCAAACTGAAAATCAAATATAACAGAATCAATATACAACCCTGTTCCACCAACAAGAAATGGAATATTTCCCCGACTTCGGATTTCTTTAATCTTTCGACAGGCATAGTCCTTAAATTGCGATACACTGAAAGAATCTCCTGGATCTACTAAGTCAAGACCCCAATGAGACACTCCTTGCTGCTCACCCAAAGAAGGCTTAGCTGTCCCGATATTCATACCACGATAGACAGTCCTACTGTCAGCGCAAACTATCTCTCCTCTATACTTCTTTGCTAATTGTATGACTAACGATGTTTTGCCACTAGCAGTAGGACCAACAATTACAATTAGTGGTAGGCGACCTTCATCAACGCCGTTATCTAATTTTATAAACCTATCCAATTAACTCAACCCTACAAAGATTTTATATACTCAGCAAGCTGCTCCAACGATATTTTTTCTTCGCCAGATTGCGTGCGAACACTAACCTCGTTAGCTTCCATATCCCTTGGTCCTACGATAAGTTGAACAGGTATCTTCATAGAGGTAGCCTCCCTGATCTTCTTACCTAATGATTCATTTCTAGAATCTATTGTAAATCTTACATCATTATATCTAACTGGCTCCATGAGGGTAATGTCTGATAATATAGTTGTTATTTTATCAACATATTCTAACACTGTGTCGTTAATCGTTAAAATACGAACCTGTTCTGGAGCCGCCCAAAACGGAAACCATCCGCCAGTATGTTCTATAAACACACTTAAGAATCGCTCAATTGAACCCAATAAGGCACAGTGAATCATAACTGGTGTTGTAAAATCGCCATCAGCATCTGCATATTCCAAACCAAACCTTTGTGGCTGCACGAAATCTAGCTGCACAGTTGCAACTTGATGTTCACGGCCGATTGCATCTGTTGCCATAAAGTCAATCTTTGGACCATAAAATGCCGCCTCACCCTCTTGTTCAAAATAATCCAAGCCTACTTTCTCAACAGCAGACTTTAACTGGTTCTGTGCGGAATCCCATAGACTAAGGTCGCCTAAATACGAATCAGACTCGTCACGATAGCTTAATCTAACCCTGAGCTTCATATTGATTGAGCCATATAACTCACGAGCAGCAGATAGCAAATTATTAATCTCGCCTTCAATCTGATCAGTACGACAAAATATATGACTATCATCCTGCGTTAATGAGCGCACACGGTTCAATCCGCCCAGCTCGCCAGTTTTTTCGTCGCGATAATCTGTTGTCGTTTCCAAGTATCTTACTGGCATGTCACGATAACTTCGCGGTCGTGAGGCAAAAATTTGCGTATGATGCGGACAATTCATGGGCTTAAGAGCCATCTCATCACTAGTTTCTTGGCTTTTAACTAAAAATAACTCTTCTCCAAACTTAGCCCAATGACCTGATGTTTCATATAGATCCTTTTTCGTAATATGAGGAGTCCAAACCTTTTCAAAGCCGAACTTCTGTCTCAGCTGGTTCGAATATCGAGCCACTATGTCTCGTAAAATCGTACCGCGAGGAGTAAACAAAGGTAAGCCAATTCCTACCAGAGGAGAGGTCGTATATAGATCAAGCTCCTTGCCTAATTTGCGATGATCTCGCTGTTTTGCAATTTCCAATCTATTCAGATATTCATCCAGCTCTTCCTGCGTAGCAAACGCTACACCATATATTCGCTGCATTTGTGGATTATTCTCATTGCCTCGCCAATATGCTCCAGCCGTCTTAGTAAGTTTAAATGCGCCAACTTTTCCAGTACTATCCACATGTCCACCTCTACACAAATCAGTGTAATCACCCTGAGAATACAAAGAAACAGTCTCGACTTTACTGTCGCCATCAGACACAGATCCCATTTTTTCTCCAGCTAATTCGCTAGCAACGGTAGTACCGGATCTTTTGAGGTCATTCAGCAATTCCATTTTAAAGGTCTGATCTCCCTTTATAGCCCAATCAATAGCCTCTTCTACTGACACATCGCGCCTCTCAAACGGATAATTATCCGCTACGATCTTTCGCATCTCCTCTTCTATCTTCGGAAGATCAGCTTCAGAAATTGTCCCGTTGTCAAGATAAATATCATAATAAAAACCATTATCGATAGCTGGACCCACGCCGAATTTCGCTTGAGGCCATAAATGCTGAATAGCCTGCGCCATAATATGCGCCAGGCTGTGTCTCATAGATTTTAGTTCTTCTTCACTCATACCAATATTATACCACGCTCCTTGATAGTAGACATCTGTTATGATAATATTATTATATCTGGGCGATTAGCTCATTTGGCTAGAGCGCTTCATTGACGTTGAAGAGGTGAGAGGTTCGAATCCTCTATTGCCCACCAGATACGACGATTGTATAACTCTTTATCGGTTACTGATGAAGAGTTTTTTTAATGTCGTAAAGGAGTAAAGAAAATGACAATCGCAAACTCAGATAACATCAGATCTCATATCTTTCGTGTGTATGTGGAAGAACGTACCTCAAAAGAGAATAAGCCTTATAGTGTATTGAATATCGAATGGGTTATGCCTAACGAGAAGACATACAAACAGACTGTCTTTCTCTCTGCTGAACAGCTAGCTCTTATAGAGTCATCAGTTGCTAAGGAGGCTCTACTTTAATTGTAGGGCTTTATATTTTGGTGCTTGTATTAAAAGCAAGTTAAATGTCAATGTAGACGCAGCCAGAGTGCCATTGTAGCGGGCTGGTACTCAAGTGTTGTATTGAATAATTAAAAGCTACAAGAAAGGATTAAAGCAAGTTATGAAGCTTATTGAAGCAGCTGACGCTACTAGCATCATTACGACAGTTATCGGGTACTTTACTCAAAACTGGCCTGCTCTTGCAATTCTGATCGGCTTTGGCGTTGGTCTGAAGTTGTTCCGCAGCTTTGGCAATCGTGGCCTTAAAGGTCGTTTCTAGTAGTTCGCGGGATGTACGACTCCCACCACACGTATATCCCGCACCTTGCTTAATTAAATTATGAAGACTATAGAGATTGTACAATTAATAACTCAGACTCTATCTGCTAATTTCTCTTCTCTTTTGGCGATCGTTGCTGTCGGTGCTGGAGTAAAGATAGTTTTGGATATTATTTTTAAGTCTCTTTATTCAGTTACTAATTCTAGATAGGAGTTCTTTTTATGTCATCAATGGAGTTACAAACAATTTTAGATAGATTTCTTGTAAGGTTCTTTGTCATTCTGTTTTCTGCTGTTATTTGTTGGTATCTAATAAGACGGATTAGTTATTCTGGAGGTGATAAATAATGAATTCTAGTGATATTGTCAGTTTAATTTATAACGCTATTACTCTTTTTGCATTGGGATTCTGCGTTTATTTTCTTTACACTGATTTGTTTAAGAATAGGAATAATAAAAAATGATGATGTTGTTCGCTTTATTCTCCATTTTTTTATTAGTTATAGTTGTTTTCTCGATCGATGAAGAAAAAGAATATCAGACCTATTTAAGAAAGAAGCTTGAAGATGAAAATAAATAAGAGAGTATTTTATGCTTTATCTTCTCTTTTAATTTTGGGCTATTCTGTTTTATCTCCCTTTAATTCAGTTTTTGCTCAGGGCTCTACTCCTCAGATTCCCGATTTTCATACTACTAAGAAACTATTATTACAGTACGACAAGTCTTCTGTTGATGTAAGTACTCTTTTTTATTCATATTTCTTCACTAGAAGAGATGTCGAGTGGACTTCTTCTTGTGGTCGATTTATTTCTCGAGCTGATGCTGAAAAGTCATATAAGAAAGCTGTTTACGGTAATGGTGACTGGATTGTTCTTAATTATTATTATGGTGGTAATGGTCGTGATAAGAGTTATGTTCGTCTTTATTGGACCGAATCCAAAGCTCCGAAACAGATTCTTCGTTATGATGAATATTACGGATATCATTTTTCTGAGTCTGGTTTTAAACGTATTGACTTGATTATGTCTTCTTCTAATTCTTTTAAGGTTACTTGTTCTTCTTCTTTGGTACAAGATGATACTCCTTTGGTCCTTTCTACTTCTTATTCAGAACCACCAGGTTTTATTGAAACTTTCTTGTCTACTCCTGATTATGAACTAAGCTCTATTCTTAAGGATCGTAATATTAAGATTCCTAAGTCTCTTCAAGATGAGATTTTACCTGATTTTGAATATGATGTTATTGATAAGAAAATCTCAATAAAACATTTAAAGGATCGTGATCGAATAACTCTTGATGCTTTTTCTGACTATACGAAAGATGGCTGGCGTCTAGTCGATAATACTTATCAATTAGTTTTTACTATTCAGAAGCGCCGTGGTGGCGATGTTGTGCATCAACAGACTATCGACGCTGGTGGTACTTTTTCTGTCGATTTACCTAATTACGATGAATATACTGTAGTTGCACGCTATTCCGCTAGGGCTTGCTATTCTTATGGCGAGAGTTCTTCAACTCCTGATTATTGTATAAATGGTTTTCCTAAAGATACTGAATATATAAAATATAAAGAACGTTATATGTATATTAATGTTGACGGTCAGAAGCATTCTAGCTCTACTGTCGATTCTGTCTGTCTTGAGGGTTTTTGTGAGGAGAAGCGAGAGAAGCCGAAATATGAAGACTGTTCTCAGTATGACTATAATTTTAATGGATTAAAAATACCTTCTTTCGGATCTATCGCTTGTGCTATTCGTAATTCTTTTGTTTGGTTTTTTACAGATTTTATTTTTAGTATAATTTTTCCAAAAATTGAAGATCTTCGATCTCTATGGAATGATTTATTGAATACTATTATTGATCGATTAGGTTTCTTAGCCTTGCCGTTTACGTTTATAAAAGGCGTGTTTACTACAGTTGAAGCTATGAACTCTAATAATAGTACTTGTGCTGTTTCGCTTACTGTTTTTGGCTCTACTGCTAACCTTGAGATGTGTAGGTGGCGATATCAATTACCTGCTGTTTGGTCATTTATGCAGATATTTCTTCAGGGTGGTATAGCTATTGGTTTCTTGTGGACTTGCTACAGGTTGGCCAATCGTTTCTTTGGTATTTATGTTGAGGATTATGAAGAAGAAGATCACGAGACTCATTTTGTTCGTTGGCTTGATGAGCGCACTGGAGAGCACGGTGATTGGGAAGAAAGGAGAAAGGATTAGTTTATGATAGTGATGTTTATTTTATCGTTTATAGTCGTTATAATTAAATTTATTTTATCTCTTATATTGATTCCCGCTGCTCCATTAGTCTTTCTTAATGCTATTAATAATGTTGTTCCTTATTTTGCTTTTCCTATAGTCGTTCTGAGAAATTATATAGGTGATACGTTCTTCGCTACAATGCTCGTTATGATCGTTACTAGTATTACTGTGTTTATAGCAATACGTCCTGTTCTTTGGTTCTATAACAAAGTGAGGGGTCATTAATGCCTAATATTTTACCATTTGTTTCTAAGTCTTTATCTTTCGATAAAGAAGCTATTAGAGAAAATAGACGCAATCTTAAGGATCCAGATTACTTTCGTCCCTCAGGTATTCAGACCTTTTTCGGTGAACAAGGTGATGGTAAGACCATAACTCTAATTCATTTTTATAAGAAGATCGCAAAACGCTATCCGAAAGCTATTGTTGTTTCTAACATCATATTAAAAGATCGTACCGCGCTTAAGTTTGATGGATCTTTAGATAAATTAAAGTCTATCCTCTCTCGTGAGATCGATACTGTTTCTAGCTATATCTATTATTCTTCTTTAGAAGAATATGCACTTGTCAATCAATGCGTCCGTAACGGTAAATATGGTGTGATAGTTATTACTGATGAATATCAAAATTATTTTTCTAATCAGGATTCTCGAAACGTTCCGCCCTGGGTCATTCATCAGGCCGCTCAGAATCGTAAACAGAAACGGATCCACCTCGTCACTTCTCAAGATTACGATCAGCTAGTAAAAGCTGTACGTCGTCGTTCTGATATTGCCTTCAAATGCAAGTCTTTCGCTCTTCCATTCGGCTTGTCTGCTGGTCCTATTTTTACAATTTACTGGGCGTTTATCGCTAAGAAGCTGGAGTTTGACAATAATGGCAAGCGTGTTGACGGATCGCGTCCTCTCAAAATGGGATTCTTCTTCCAGTCGCAAGCGTTGCGCGATTCATACGACACTAATCAGGTCGTATTTACTGGCTCTCAGGCTGACGGCGTCTACCTTGCCTCACAACCTACTGTCACGATAAAGAAACTTGCCGTTCCCCTTAGAAGGAGAAAGGGGGTGTTTTTCAGGTAGAAGCGACTCTCTGATCGGCGCGAAAAGTTACGCTTTTCGCGTCCGGGCGGTGTCTATAGGTTCTCGCCCGTAGGGCTACTTGATAACCCAACACTTAACAAGCGTTTATAGAAGTAAACAACACGTAAAAAATAACATATTGGGGGTATGTTTAATGAATCAATCTTTAACTGTAATTGAACACATTACAAAGGAATACCCTAATAATATGTATAAAGTCACTATTTTTAACAATCCCTTAGTTATTCCACGACCCAGATTGGGTCATAAGCCTAACAGAAATTCGGAGAAGCCATCAGATAAAGCTATTGAAGAGTCACTTCGTCGTACTCGTACTACTATTTTCGATTATGCTTTATCTAATAATTTTTCCTATTTTGTTACTTTTACTTTCAATCCTAAGAAGGTTGATAGATATTCTATAGAGTCTACATCGAATATTATGAAGTACTGGCTCAATCGTCAGAAGAAGCACTCTCCTAATTTTGCATACGTGATTGTTCCCGAATTCCATAAAGACGGTGCTATCCACTTTCACGCTTTGATTCGTGATTATAATGCCGAATTGAAGTCTACTAATGTTTTTCAGAATGGTAAACGCGTCTATAACCTTACAGGTTTTACTGCTGGTTTTACTAACGCTCAGAAGCTTGATGATGATCAAACTAAGGCTGCAGCGTATCTTACTAAGTATATTACTAAGGATATGATCAATCGATTCAATAAACGTCGCTACTGGGCCTCTAAGAATCTATACAAGCCCGTAAAGCGTTATGAATCATTATCTGAATTAGGGTTGGATTCGTATATTTTTGATGATAATTTAGTTTTTTCTTCTGATAAGTATGATATATCTGTTTATCAGTTTAAACGTGATTCAGCTATTGATTCTATTTATGATCTATTGATCGATAGAGATGTACCTACTTCGTCATCTGTTATTCCTGTTAGCGTCAGACTTCGTCAAGCATCATTACCTACAATATTCAAACAGACTCGCCCTCTTCCGCCTTAATTTTTTGTTTTTAGATAGTCTTCTATAATTTTCTTTATCTCTATAGTTTTATTGTAGATTCCTACTGTACAGAATGAAGCTATCATCATAATTATCATACATAAGAATACAATAAATATTACTATTATAGTTTCTAGCGGTAATTGTGTTAGATCCATTTTTTTCCTTTTTATTTAGTTTTATCTATAGGTGCATTATATAACATAAATTGGAGGGTAGAAAGTGTTTTTTTATGAAGATATCTGAAGCTTTTAAGCTTTATATTTGCGATTATGTATTAAGAGCTGGTAAGTCTATTAATACTGAATCTAGCTATTTAAATATCAGTAAGTCCTTGATTTCATTTTTTGGAGATGTAGACATTGAAAGTTTATCTTTTTCGGATTTTAGAGATTGGCACAACTTTGTTTCATCTCGATGGAGATCTAATACCGTTCGTAATGCTATCTCTTGCATTCGTATGGTTTTAAAGATGACTGCAAGGAGAGGATTCAATGTTATGGATTATGAAGAGTTAGTTGTTCCTAAGCGTGAGAAGTATGTTATTCAATACTTATTACCAGAGGAGATTGAGGATTTTATTTCTGTTGCCTCTCGTCAATGTAGAGGATATGGATCTATGAATCGATTGCGCAACATTGCAATATTGCGTTTGTTGGCCGCATCGGGTATTCGTGTTTCTGAATTAGTATCCTTGAATCGCAACAGTATTCGTCATCGTAAATTTACGGTTATTGGAAAGAGTAAGAATCCTCGTGTCGTTTTTATTGATGAAGCTACTGAAGACGCTATAAATAATTATTTAGCTTGTCGCACTGACGACAACTCTGCCCTTTTTATTTCTCATCAAGGCGCTCGATCTCGTCTTACTACTGGCGGTGTTCGTCGTATATTTGAATCTATTTGCGATAATTCAGACTTTATTAATGTGACTCCCCACACCATTCGCCATTCGTTTGCTACAATGCTTTTAGATAAAGGTATTGAATTATGCTATATTTCGGATTTACTGGGCCATCAGAGCTTAGATACGACGCGTATTTATACACACTATACGAATACAAAATTACAACATATTTATGATTCAGTTATGGCTTAAATGTGTTATTATATATGTAGTTAGTAACTTTTACAGAGTATTCCATTGACGTTGAAGAGGTGAGAGGTTCGAATCCTCTATTGCCCACCAGATGCGACATATAAGCCTCGTCGACAGTAGACGGGGCTTTTTATTAATAGAATTAGTTAATACAATAAAAAATAACCGAACCTACACGTTTACCATATAGACCTTGACTTTATTTGATAAGTATGTTAGAATTTAAAGTATGAGTAAACATGACTCACCTAGTTTAGGCACAAAAAAGCCGCAACACTGTTCTTTATTGAGCAAGACCAAAATTCACTACGAATATAACAAGAAGATCAACGAAGAAAGATCTATACTTAATTAAGTTACCAGATTTATAAAGTAATCGCCTCTACAATGAGGCGATTTTTATTTTTACACAGCACTTTTCCACTGGATTTTTTTATAGTTGTATGTCAATATATTGATATGATATGCATAAAATGTTTTCACGAAAAAACCCACGTAACAAATTCTCGTCAAAATAAAAAATACCCAATAACCTGGCGTAGACATATATGCGACCAATGCGGTTATTCTTTTACAACCTACGAAAAGCCTGCGATTTCCCTCGTTGTCACATCACAAGATGGCAAGAAAAATAATTTTTCTATAGGAAAGTTGATACTTAGTATTGCGCGAAGTTTTAATCATAACGAGAAATTAGCAGGCTCATATAGCCATGACTTGGCCAATACTATACAAGATAAATTAATACATCTACACAACAAACCCGCGATATCATCGCAACACATCGCCGAAATAACCCACTCAACATTACAGAATTTCGACCAAATAGCCGCACTGCAATACGCAGCACAACATGATCTTATTACTCCTCAGAGGAAGAAGCGTCGCGGTCGCCCCTCTTTTTCTTATTCTGAGCACGACTCTGATCATTCATCTCTACAGTAGTCTTCTCTGTCACGTCAAACTTATCAAGATATTTACCAAGCAAAAGATGAGTCTGGGCATTATACGAGGCCATTGAACTGTATACTATAGCAATTACAGGCATCAAAGCCCATTGCAGGACCATTAATATATTCCTACTCTTTTTATATCTTTCTGGGCGCGAAGGCAGAAGTTTAAATGATACGAAAATTGAAACCAGAATACCCACCATAGCTATCTGTTGTATTAAGCTAACCGTATCCGGCAGTTGATGTGCGGCAACACTACGAGCAGCCTCACTATTCAGCACAAGCGGCGCCCACCCGCCAAAAGCAACAATTAGGGCAATACAGGCCTGCGTTACATGTCCATCTAACAACCTTATAAACCTGGCTAGACTAGGCCAAAATTTTACTGTTCTATTTTTATTGAATACGTTATTACCAACGTATGCCACATCTGAAGCTCCGTAGCTCCAACGACGCAACTGAACAAACTGAGCCTTCAGCGTCTTTTTATATCCATTAGACAATACCGCATCCTGATAAATCGGCACAAAAATCGGCACAACTTCATAATTACCATCAAAATAGAAATAGCTTCTCCAGTACTGGTGGCCATCTTCAACAATTGTTCGCGTACTCCAAAAGTTCATCTCAACGAGAGCATTCATTGGTTGCGAATGTGACGCAAAGTTACGCAGAGAATATGGGCGCATGGAGCTGATAATATTCCAAAATGAGTTCCCTGTTGCCACTACTCGCATTGGCGCGGGAACATCCCATATATTATTAGTAAACAAGCATATGGGCTGGAACGATAAATGTTTTCTGTCTTCATGAGTAATATACTCATATGTCACATAATCAAAGTAATACTTATGCGGCTTATTATCACAATCCATCGTTGTAACAATAACATCAGAAAAGGCTATTTCTTCCTGTTGTAAATATTGCTCCAGCCACTTGCCTGCATACGTGATATTTCCACCCTTACCAACCACTTCATTTGGCAGGTCTTTTGGATGTTTTACAATATGGAAAGAATGAAAGTACTTACCATATTTCTTTTTCAGTATTTTAGCTGTTGTATCAATATCAACACCACCACGCTCTTCGTACGCAAAAACTACAATTAGACGCTTCTTGTCGTATGTAGTATCTAAAACCGACTTAAGAGCAGGCTCAATCACTTCTATACTCTCGTTGTATGCAGGCATAATAAGAGCGTTGTAAATATTACTAGGTTTAGGATAGTACCCATCTTCCGCAGCAGACATAAATCTTAGATTGTCTACATGTTGTTGATATAACAACTCCTTAGATTGATTATCTCTCAGTCTAGAGTATGCTTCTTTCGGATCTTCCAAATCAGACAATCGACCATTCCAGTCGACTCTCGACGCTTTTTCCATATTACTATAACCACTAATTACCCTATAGCTAATTGCTATGGCCTTCACAAACGCGGCCAGGATTATAGACAGTAAATAAATTGACGCCAGAACAGGACTTAAAATAGACAAAACGATCAAAAGAACAATAGCCCCGTAGCTTAATAATCCAGGAAGCATCTCAAGAAAACGATATTTTTTTGTTCGTTTACCAAGTGGGATTTCAATGTCCATGTATTATCCTATCGATGCAATTTTAATTATAGAATAGGCTAAAATAGCTAAAATAGCTAAAATACCCAACGTCAACCATAAAATAAATATAGCCAAGCTTCGTTTCTCTAGTGAAATTAACTTGACACTTAGCGCAGAGTGACCAAAAACTATCACAAACGCCAAAGCAAAATAACTAAATAGACTAGACCAGTGGCTCCTATAAAAATTCGCATCACCATACGTAGTGTAGCGCGTAATAACCTGAGCCTCGCTATGTTTTATTGATGATCCTAAAAATATAGATATAACAATAGCCACAACAACATTAACGATCAAAAGAGTTGCCACAGTCCTGTCGCCAAAAACAATTTTTATCGATTTCTTTATAGTGTCTTTCATAAAATGGAGCCGTTGACTGGGCTTGAACCAGCGACCTGCTCGTTACGAATGAGCTGCTCTACCAGCTGAGCTACAACGGCAAACTCCTTAGAAAATTATAGCAAAAATAGGAGTTTTTTCAAACTAGAACGACTATTTATCAATTGAAATGAAATATTTTACTTTATTGTTATTTTTTAAGTAGTTAAACTGGTTATTAAATTCAGTCAATGGAACTTTTACATAAGAGTAATTTACGGTGTTGCCTTCAATATTATTAAGCGTCACAAAGTAATATCCGTCACCTGAAAGAGTCTTTATAGGACCTGAGATTTTGCCCTTTGTTAATGACATAGCTGCTTTCGTTAGACCTCCGTCAGAATTATCCGTAGAGACGGATAGATCAAATACAGACTGCACTTTGTCGCCCATTCCCGTAGCAATATCCTTCAATGACTTACCCTCTTGCAGCCTCTTCTTAATGTCAGACACTAGGTTATTGGCTGTTTTATCAATCTTAAAAGATACTTCCTGCTTTAACAAAGTATATTTCATAGCAGTTTTTAGCTCATCCATTGACCAATGAAGATTGTCTTTCACTACAGACTCATAAGCGGACTGCGATAGCTTACTAGATTCCTGCTGTTTTTTGATAAGATCTTGAACCTTTTTATCATCTACCGTAATATTATTTTCTCTCGCAAGTTTTTTGACATATGCCACCTCCAACGCCTTATCTATGGACTGGTTTTGGTAGAACTTAACTTTGTCCTTTTGATCTGCTAGCCCTTGAGACTGCAATACCGCCAATGAGCTACGATGGTACAAAAGATAGTCACTATACTCAGCATTTTCTCCGTCAATATTAGCCACAGGAAGAGGTAAAATCTTAGTTATCCTATATGCAATATCACTTGTGTCTTTCCAGACATATAACTGCACCCAACCAAGAGCAATGAAAACAATTAGAATAACAACACTAACAAGCATCGTTATCCATACCAATCGGCGTTTGGTGTATTGGATGGGATATTTATGCTTACGACCGGCCGCCAAAACCTTCTCGCGGTGCTGGGCTACTGTATCGTTTGTAATCCTCTTAGGTAGCTCCTTTGGTTGTTTTTTATCTTTACGGTTCAATAGATTCTTCATTGATATCCTCCTTCTTTGTCGAAATTTCCACTGCGTCTTGTAGCTTATTATAGATCTTATCCGGATGTTCTACGTTTTTTATAACAAGATCCCCTACAAAAGTTTGAATAACTATTGTTCCGAATTTAAACATTTCTCCGCTAAACCCCGGGATACTATAACTAATATTCTGAATTTTTGACAATTTCAGCTCAATGACATCTTTACCAAAAAATCCATGCTGAGTAATCTGACGAATCCTCTGATCGGTAACAATATAGTAAGTATAAAACCACATCAAAAAATGATAGAAAAAGAGCATCAAACCAAAAATAAATCCACCAACAAACACCCATAAAAGATTCAAATTATCTTGCCAAATTAAAAAAGGCAATGAACCAAGCGTCATCGATCCTAGAAGAAGATAGAATCCTTTTCTCATAGCGATTATGTGACGACGAAACACAAACAACAGTCGCTCTCCGTCACGCTGCCCATCAAATTGCTTATCTTTAATTTGCTCTGTCATATATCTGGTACCCCGGGCAGGAGTCGAACCTACAACCTTATCCTTAGGACGGATCTGCTCTATCCAGTTGAGCTACCGAGGCATACAACCATTATACCACGGTAGCTCTCAGGAAAGACTAGCTTAGCGAGTAAACTTTTCACTTAATGTGTGATAATTTACCAATTCTTCCGGCTTGAACCAATGCTCGATCTCACGAACAGCCTCATCTGAATCGCCAGATGCGTGAATCAAATTTGGAACTCCCTTTTGGCACTCATCTGCATAGCCAAAACTAATATGTGAGTAATCACCGCGAATTGTTCCCATATCAGCCGACTTAGGTTCTGTTGGACCAACAATCTTCCTAACAACAGCAACAGCTTCGACGCCCTCTAGTACCATTGCTATAACTGGACCATCCATCATCATATCTAGTGTTATATTCAAAGTATCCTCGCCTCGACGAGTAGCCAATTTACCGATGTCCTCGTAATGAGCATAGTAATGGTCTCTGGATGGTGATGTCATTTTTACGCCAACTATTTTTAGACCAACTCGCTCAAAACGTTGTAAAATTTCCCCAACTATACCTCGTTGAACTGCGTCAGGCTTAAAGACGATCAATGTCCTCTCAACGCCACAGTAGTTTTTTTCGCTTTCTGCCATAGATACTCCTCTGCTTATTATTTTCTAATATAGTAGCAGAAATAAATAATTTGATAAACATATTCATTAGCGATAGAATAAATATTATGTTTATGTCAGAAGCCTTAACTGATTTCTTAGAACACCTAGAGGTTGAAGGTGGACGCAGTCAAAAAACCATCATAAATTATCAACTATACCTGGAGAGATTCATCGATTTTGCCGGCGATATAGATGTTGAGAAAATTACATCAGAACTAATACGCCAGTATCGCCTCTGGCTAAACCGTTATAAAAATGACAACACCGGCGAAGAACTATCTTTAATTACCCAAAGTTACCATCTTATTGCATTACGAGGTCTGCTAACCTACCTTTCTCGTCGTAATATCAAAAGTCTAGCGGCCGACAGAATTATATTGCCCAAAGTAGTCCGTAAACAAGTGACTTTTTTACAATATGACGAGGTTTTACGCATGATCGATCAAATACCAACCGATACAGAATCTGGTCTGAGAGATCGAGCAATCGTTGAGTTGCTATTTTCCAGTGGACTACGTGTTTCAGAATTGGTCAATTTAAACCGAGATCATATAAACCTAAAGAGGCGCGAATTTATGGTGCGAGGAAAAGGACAAAAGGATCGCCCTGTTTTTATTTCGAAAAGTGCTGCCGAACACATATCGGCATACCTGGAAGCTAGAACAGATAATTTACCCGCCCTATTTTTAAGCTATAGTAAACGCCACGCAACTCCCAACACCTCCGGAGATTACCGTAGGTTAAGCGCGCGCAGCATTCAGAGAATGGTTGGTCAATACGCTAGATTAGCTGGTATCACAAAACATGTAAGCCCACACACTATGCGCCATAGCTTTGCCACCGACCTACTTATGAACGGTGCAGACTTGCGTTCAGTCCAATCAATGCTGGGACATAGCAATATATCAACAACACAGGTATATACGCACGTTACCGACCAGCATCTGAAAGATATTCACGACCGATTTCATAGCGACACAGAAGCTTAGCTTATGGGCTTACATCGACCTGCGGTAGCAGATCCGCCGCCAGATACAGAGAAATCTTTGCATAGACTATTCTTTAATTCAACCGCATTATTAGGATATGCGAAATCATCTCCTATTTGCAATCGAGCTTCAACTCTTCTGAATAAATCACTTGCCCGCCCCGTGGAATCGACAATTGGCTGGACTCCATCAAAATTGACAATCGTTCCGTCGGTTTTCTGAAGAGAAATCTTCACACTACCACCTTTATATATAGGTAATAACCTTAAGAACGCAGTTTCGCTACCGGCTGGAATCTCATCAACATCAATCACCGCTTTACATGAATATTCGCCAGAAAACTTGAATGTCTTGCTGCAAGAAATCACACTTGTTCCGTTATTATGTTCGTTACCGTCAGTTGCGCGTGGATGATCAGAAATCTTACCAGAAACAGCAGTACCATTCTGACCTACTACGTCTGATCTTAAAACATTCGGTCGTAAGAAAGAAGTGACACCAGTTGAGTCTAAAGCCGCTAAATTAAAGGTGGCGCCTGGGTTAATAAGCTGCACGCGCATCAATTGTGGCGAATTGGCATTCCAGTTGTTTTTCGTCGGCAGATCCCCAGAAGTGGATATTTCAGTGTTAGCGGCGTTGGCGCCATTCAAATTACTCTCATCATCGCGCCTATACCATTCAATAGATATCTTATTGAATGAACCAGTTGCGCGTAGTGGCACAATTTGAGATTTTTCCTCGATAGACTTATATATAAAATCTTGAGATTTCATAGTGATCTTTACGCAAGTATACGCTTGATCAAATTTTTTACCCGCATCTGTACCAGTTTTAATAATAGTTTCACCAGAAGAGCCACCTCCGACAACACCAGATGCCGCGACCATATTACAATTAATTGGACCATTCAGCACTCCCGCCGCTTGAATATTGCCCGTCTGGGCGGCACGAACCACACGCTTAGCATCTTCAACCCCAGCCAAAGCCGCGTCATAAGCACTCTGCGACAGATCATTATTCGAGGATTGTCGCTGATCCATAATCATCAACTTAATAAAACCAATAGTAACAATAGTCAGCAACATCGCGCCAAATATAACCGCAAAAAGAGATACAGCACCTGATTGTCGCGCATTTTTACCCATTTGTCCTCACAATCATCTCAAATTTATTTATAGCACAGAACTCAAAATTGCTATCATCTTCAGTCGGAGCTTTACAGGAAGAATTCCTTATTTCACTCATCTTGCTCGTCCCCAGCGTAAAGGTCAATTTATACAGCGCCTCCCTTGAATTGTCTGAGGTAACCTTTTCTAATGTAACTTCGTGTACACCAATTGAGCCATCGCCGCTATTGATAGCCCTGAGCAAATTGGACGATTTCGCAAGATCGACGGTTTCCGGATATTTGCCAGAAGCATCTTTTTTACACAATCCACTATCCGCATCAACTACGCGCACCAAATTCACTGGATTACCATTAACCTTAAACAGGCTATTTCCGCCCAACAGGCTAGGATCGTCCAAATACTTTGGATTATTCCACACATAAGAATGAGAGCCAAGACAAAGTCGACCAGTTGACCAATTGCTATTATTCGGCACCCTCAACCCCGTACTATCAATCTTTTCAGCATTCGCCTGAAGAAAATCACGTCGGATAGTGTCTGAAATATCCCGCCCCGCTTGATTAACATCACGAAGCACAATTCCTCTACTATACATTTTTCCCGCTTGAATACCCACCATAGCAATCGACAACAAAAGAACAGAGATAAAACTCATAGCGAGCATCAATTCGATAAGTGTAAATCCCTTTTTATAGTCCCGAATCATATAACCTCACAATTGTACCAATAGTTGCCGGCATTTTACTGCCAACTGGCATCCAGCACGCTTTTATGTACGCATCATATTTATTGCTATCCCTGCTCCCGACAGTCGTACTCGGCTTAACCAATCTAACAGATATTCCATACGTTTTTTTAGTATCGCTATCAACCCGCGCGTACGTTTCTGCTGGTTTATAATCGCCAGGATTGTTCAATATACTAATCTTCGAAGCAAGTGAAGGCGTCGCAGCCAAAGCAAACTCTTTCGTAGAAAAATCATCAGGACATTTCTCAGCACCCAAGTTTCCTTCATTGCTATTAACAGCAGAAACGCTCACCGAATTATTGTCTACCAATTTCTTCCAAGTGTCATTTTTCATATCATGCGCATATCTTAGCATTTCAGCCTGAGCGTCAATCTGTTGGCGAACCAACGTCGTCTCTAAAGAATACTGAGCAATAGCCATCCCGCGATTCATAGTTTCTAATGCAATAACGGCAACTAGACTAAAAATGGTTACTCCAAGCAGCACTTCAACAAGTGTGTCGCCCCTGTTAAGCTTACGCATCAGCACAACCTCCTGTCGCATTACCCATAACTATAGCATCAGCAGAACCTGCATGCGATCGTAGGAAAATAGATAATCTCTCCCCCGGTAGCCAGCCGTCATCATAAACACAAATTTCCCTCTGTTGACGCTGCTCGCCAGCAGATTGCACAACTCCAGCACTATTTTTATTATTGACGAAATCAGTTAAATTGTCACCGAATCGGCTCGTGTCAGTTCTAATATCCAACTGCCCCGTCTCTGGATGACGGTACATCAAAATAGAAATATACGCACTATCCTTAGCTTGGTTAGAAAACCTAGTTTTTGCTTGCCAATTAACGATATATTTATCAGACTCAGCGCCGCGTTTATAAGTCCACGCGCTACCCTTATCTGATCTATAGGCATAAACTGGATAAGTTTTGTACAGATTGCCGTCCGTCGAGCCCAGAGAACCTTCAGTGGTAATATAGCGACCGACGATCACACAATCAGATTGTCCACGTAGAGTTTCAGCTTGACCATCAGAGCCTTCAATTGGACAAGTGCCCTTAGATCTCTCATTCTCAACATTGACCACCTTCGAGTACTCATTTCGCAAAAAACCAGCATAAGACTGCACCGAATCGCGATATTGCTGACGATTAATTGACATACTTACGCCAACCATCAGCATAGAGGTCAGCAAACCAGAAATAGCCACAAACAAAATCACTTCAATTATAGTAAAACCTTTTTGTTTATTGCCCATCACTTCTCCATTATAGCATAAGCGCTTTTTACTTAGACAATAAGAAAGCCCCACTCTAAAATTTGTCGGCTAAAGAACCAAGCGAGCAAAAACCCTACGATAAGCAATGGGCCGAAGCATATCCGTGAAGTTACTTGCAATTTTCCTCGCATCATTGATGGCAAGACAAGAAACGTGCCGATAAGATTTGCGATAAATAAAGCTGCAAACGCCAAAAGCCAGTTTCCCAAGAACAAACCCAATCCAAGTCCAAGCTTAACATCACCAAAACCTATCCAAGTTTTATCTTCCCCGTAACGATATTTCGAGAATAAATATAGCACCATATATATTCCGCTCAGAATCGTAATCGACCCAAATAACGTCATCAAGCTTTTTGAAAAATCGCCAGCTAGACATACTTTTATTCCCGCAAAAATAGCGCCAAGAATAATAAACGGAATATTAATTACATCTGGAAGAAGTAGCCATCTGAGGTCATAGACAAATAAAATCGCCAGTAGCACCAAACTTGCCAACCACAAGACCAGCAATACAATCTGCCAGATATCCGTCAATGACCCAGACCAAAAAGCCACGGATGCGACGAACAATCCAGCCATCACTAGTTCTAGCAAGATTTCCGTCCAACCGATAAACGCTCTGCAATATCTGCATCGCCCCAATCCAGCAACCCAACTTACCACAGGAATCAAATCGCACCACTTAAGCTCATGTCCGCAAGATAAACAGCGAGATCTATCTTTGGAAATTTTTTTTATCAATGGAGATAATTTCTTTAATTCCTTTTGGTCAACTTTTTCTCCAGCTTTTTTATCTTCCATCAATTGACGAGCTCGCAAGCGCCAAATTTGCGCTCCGGCGAAACTGCCTAAAATAGCCCCTAAAAATCCCACTAGTACAAACTTAATCATACTTCTTATGGTAACAAAAAACCATAAAAAAATCAGCCCCATACCGAGGCTGATTCGTAATTTATCTATGGATTATACATCCTGGCAATACAATTGCTTTTGAGAACCGTTATTTTCCAATAGAACTACAACTGCTGCGTTGCGTGAAGATCCGTTTTGCAAAGTTATGTTTGCTGGATCGTCAGCAGATGGAGCTGGCGTGCTAGCAGGACATTTCTTACCTCGCATAACCTTGATTTCGTTACTAGCTACTGACATTGAAGCACCAGGTGTAGCAACCTTTAACTCTGAAGACTTGTCGTATTGATCAAGCTTGTCGACATACTTGCGTAGAGACTCTTCGTTAAATGTGCCACCGTTGCGGTTAGCTGCGTTCCAATTGGTAATAGCTGCAGCAACTGTTGAAGCATCGTTCTTCCTTGACTGGTCATGCTGGCTACGTTGCAAAGCTGGCAATGCGATAAACACCATCGCAAAGATAAGTCCAGCAATAGCCAAGACTAGGACGACCTCGATGATTGTAAATCCTTTTTTATTATCTTTTTTTGTCATTAGATTTCCCACCTTTCTATGGTTTACCTATATTTACGCAAAAATGCTTACGTTTATAATACACTAAAAATATAAGTCAGTCTAGCGAATATTGATGTTGCCGACCAAACTATAAATTGGAAGCAAGATAGCCGCGACCATCGTACCTGCAACTATAGCCAAAAAGACCATCAGGACTGGTTCTATCGCCGTCGACAAAGCGCGAATTTCCTCATCAAGCTCATCTTCATAAACTTGAGCGGTCTTGCCCATCATCTCATCAATTTTACCCGATTGCTCACCAATTTTAATCATCTGCGGTACCATTGCTAGGAAATAATCTTCATTAGATAAAGAAGCTGAGAGCGCCTTACCGCCTTTAACCTTATCCGATGCGCGAAGTATACTTTCGCTAATAATCACGTTATTGACAGCATCAGACGTAATACGAAGCATATCAAGCATCGGCACGCCAGTACTCAGAAGAACTTGACCAGTCCTGGCAAATCGAGCCATGTACATTTTCCTGAACATTCCTTTAAATAGCGGAACATTAAGCTTAAAGGTGTCTTTAGTCCTAATTCCTTGTTCAGTTTTCAGATATTGTACTAGGAAATAACCGCCGATAATCATTGCCAATATAACAAGCCACCAAAGACTACTAAAAAAGTTCGCCGTTTTAATCATCATAAGAGTTACAAATGGCAACCCCTTATTTAAGTCACGATACAGACCCTCAACTTGCGGAACAACCGTGAACAACATAAATCCGATAACTAAGATAATCACTACCAAGACAATTGACGGATACATCATAGCACCTCTAATTTTACTCATCATAGCAGCGTCCTTTTCCTGCTGAGCCGCCAACCTCTTAAGAGAATCATCCATTGTACCTGACGTTTCACCAGCCGAGACCAAAGCTACATAAACTTTATTGAAAGCTTCTGGATGCTTTGCGAACGAATCAGACAAGGATTTACCACCTTCAACGTCAGAGATAATTTCCTGGACTATCTCCTGCATGCGCTTATTCGTAGTCTGTTCCTGAACTGTTCGAAGGCTTTGCGCCAAAGGTAGCCCTGCACCAATAAGTGTAGCCAGCTGACGAGTAAATACAACCTTATCCTTAGTGGTGATTCTACCAGAAAACTTTGCAAAGAAGCTGGTCTTATCGTCTTGTAGTTCAATTTTTAATGGGACAAACCCTTGTGACGTCAAAAGCTTCGCGGCAGCATTTTCGCTATCAGCCTGAACAACTGATTTAACGATTTTATTACTTGCACTATCTCTGGCTTCGTAATCGTACTTTTTCATTTACTACCCCCTCATCAACCTCTCGAATTCCGTCAAATCGACAGCAAATTCACGAGCGCTATCATACGTAATCGTACCATTCTGCACCAAATTGACCAAAGTTCGATCCATCGTCTGCATTCCCTGATCAGCACCAGTCTGAATCACGGCATCCAATTGGTGAGATTTACCTTCGCGGATAATGTTGCGCACCGCTGGATTAGCAATCAAAACCTCTGCCGCCACAACTCGTCCGCCGCCAATAGCTGGGACTAGTCGCTGCGAACAAATTGCCATCAAAATATTACTGAGCTGAGCACGAATTTGCGGTTGCTGGTGCGGTGGGAACACGTCAATCATACGGTCAATTGATTGCGCTGCGGAGTTCGTGTGTAGCGTTGCAAACACCAAGTGTCCAGTTTCGGCAATTGTAATCGCCGCTGAAATCGTCTCGAGATCGCGCATCTCACCAATCAACACAACGTCTGGGTCTTGGCGAAGACTCGAGCGTAAAGCTGCAGAGAAGGAATAAGTGTCGTAATGAACCTCACGCTGAACTACCACTGATTTTTTCGACTTGTGAGTAAACTCGATAGGATCTTCAATGGTAATAATATGCTGTGAGCGCTCAGAATTAATTTTATCAACCAGCGCCGCCAAAGTTGTTGACTTACCAGAACCAGTTGGACCAGTGACCAACACCAAACCGCGAGGAAAATCCGCAAACGTATTAACAACTGGTGGCATACCCAGTTCAGATGCCGACTTAATTTCATTTGGAATCAAACGTAGAGCTGCAGCCAAATTGCCACGCTCATGAAAGGCGTTAACTCGGAATCGTCCCAGTGTGCCAAACGCAAACGAAAAGTCGAATTCCTTATCTTTTAGCAAAATCTGTCGCTGATCTTCATCAAGAATCTGAAATACCAATCTCTCAACTGCAGGCTCGTCCAATGGTTGAGTTCCGGCGGCCGGCATAAGCGCACCGTCAATTCGTAGCATTGGCGGCAAACCAACTTGAATATGAAGGTCTGAAGCTCGCTTCTTAACGACTTCTTCCAGCAAAATCTCAATTCGCAATTCTTGATTATTCATATTTCCTCCTTTTACGCGGTATCCGCCGCTACCCTATTAACTTCTTCTATTGTCGTTATTCCGTTCAACGCCTTCAGATAACCATCTTGGCGCATCGTAATCATACCCTGTTGAATTGCCATTCGCTGGATTTCCGCTGAAGTTGCGCGCTTAACAATCAAATTCTGAATCTCTTCAGTAATATCCATGACCTCATACAAACCAGCTCGTCCAGCATAACCGCGAGGAGTTTGCGGCGTATCTTTTCCTTTTGCCAAGGCAAACGACGTCTGCGTCGCTAGCGGCAAGCTTTCATATCCCAGATCTTGCGCGTATTGAGCAACTTGCTCCCTTGTTTGCGGCAATAATCCACCAACTGCCTCGCGAATTACCTGCGTTTCCAGTGGTGACGATTGATAAATATCCCGACGACGCGCCACTCGCCTCACCAAACGCTGACCAATAATTGTGTTAACCGTGCTAGCAATAAGAAACGGCTCGATTCCCATATCCAACAAACGTGGCAATACACCAGCAGCGGAATTAGTGTGAAGTGTCGAGAAAACCAAGTGTCCCGTTAAGGCCGCCTGAATAGCCAAATTCGCAGTTTCGTTATCGCGAATCTCACCAACCATCACAATGTCTGGGTCTTGGCGCAAAATTGAGCGCAATCCAGAAGCAAACGTCAAACCAACTTCTGCGTTCACCTGAATCTGATTGACGCCATCCATCTTATACTCAACCGGATCTTCAAGCGTCACAATATTCACGGTGTCATCCTTAATCTCCTTGATCAACGCGTACAAACTCGTTGACTTACCAGAACCAGTTGGACCCGACGTCAAGATCATTCCATTTGGTCGCTTAATTCCCTTGCGAATCGTTCTTAATGCGCGCCCAGCGTAGCCCATGTCTTCCAAGTTGAAAGAACTTCCACTCTTATCAAGCAGACGAATAACTACTTGCTCGCCCCAAACGACAGGAGAGATAGCGATACGGAGGTCAACTTCTTTACCTGCGACGTTAACCGCGAATTGACCATCCTGAGGAATCCGATGCTCGTCAATTTTCAGATTGGAAAGAATCTTAATACGACTAACTAGCGCCGGCTCAATGCTCTTTGGAAGCTGCATAATCTCACGCAAAACACCGTCAACACGACAACGAATCTTCAAAGCCTTCTCTAATGGCTCAATATGCACGTCGGACGCGTGACTCTTCACTGCGTACTCCAAAATTGTCGACAACGCTCGTGATATTGGTGAATCTTGAACAATTGTTTTGATATTGCCAGCTTCCGACAAAGACTCTTCCTGCGAAGCCTGTGCAGCCACATTAACAGACGACAAGTCAGTCTTATATTGATCTAAGACATGACGGACACTCTCTTCCGAAGCCATAAATACTTTTATCGGACGCTGGATACGATTTGACAAATAGTCCACCGCTTGAACATTATTCGCGTCGATCATCGCTACCGCTAGTCTATTCTGAACTTCGGCTAGCGGCACAGCCATAAATCTCTCAGCAACGTCGGACGGCAATAGAGATAAAATATCCTGGCTAATAACACTATTCGACAGATTGACGTACGGCACACCCGAAACTTGAGCCACGCCATGAACTAATAGTTCATTATCAAGCAGTCCCTCTTCGCTAAGCAAACTAAATAACGGCTTGCCACTCTCAGAGGCACGCTTTAAGGCATCATCAATGACAGACTTCTCAATAAGCCCCTCGTTTACGAGCAGCTCGATCAACTTATCTTGGATGTCGTCCGTCAGTAAAGCCATTTACACCCCTTCTCTATTTGGCTGCATCTTGACCTACGAATATTTCAACAGTTGGATTTATCGCATTATTATTAAAAATCGCTGGGTTTGGCTTTTCGACGTCAGGTGATATTTCTCGAATAGTCTGTACTTTTGTGCCAGATTCTGGGACTTTTAAGAACGAGATATTAGAGGCGACAATATAACCGATTGCCACACCTACACCCGCGATCAATATTACCATTGCTATGTCTGTTTTCTTCATGGCTTAACCACCTTATTCTCTAATTGTATTGTTTGTGCTGGCTCGTAATAAGCGACACCTCGAACTACCAAACTCAATCTATCCTCATTTCGCTGGATTTCCACGGTCTTTAGGTCAATGACTCGAATAGACGCCTCTAACTTAGTTAACAATTCTTTCAATTTTTCAGCTGGACCACTCACTTCCATAGTAAATGATATGACGTTTTCAGATGTTGACTCAGAGCTTTCACTATCAGATCCAGATTGAGCAACGGTCAGATTTTGAATAGTCACACCAGTAGTCGTGTCAATAAATTTATTCTTCAACGAAGCACCAAGAGCATCGGCGTTCGCATTATCTGGCAACGCATCCAGTATCGTCTGAAGAGCATTACTTTCGCTGCTTGATTTTATAGAATTAAGTGCAGTATTCGTATCTAAGACTCTAATATTCTTCTTTAGCTCGTCAACCGACGACAGGTTTTTATCTAGACGAGAAATTGTATTTTGCTTCTCCAGAAGAATCTTCGAATGAAATACGATTTGCTGCACCAAAAATATACTCACAACAAGCGCAATTCCCGCCAAAAATGCCGCAGAAGCCACAAAAATAAACATAGTCTTTTTCGATGAGTCAATCTGTTGCCGCTTGCGTATTGCAACTTCTTTATTATCGGTCGCCATTATTTCTTCTCCTGTTTTTTCGAGTTACTCTTAAACAAGCTATCCGGAATTCCCTGACGTGAGTCTGTCACATCAACCTTACCAGTCGGCGTCAACACGGAAACTGTGCCATTATTTGCAGGCGCTAGTAATTCTTCTGCGTATTCAAACGAGAACGAGAATTGCAACACTTTTTTACCTTCTGAGTTCTCTCCAAAACTAGTATCGCCATCTTTTATCTCCTTAGTCAGACTAACCTCGGAACTTTTATCACCGTCAGTAGTCTGGACCTTCGTATTCAAGATGGTTTTCTTTAAGGTTTCTAACGCGCTATAGCCATTAACCGCGCTACCCTCCAGAGTAATAGTTTTTGACTCAGGATTGACTTTTATATCCGAAAAACTAACGTTATTTGGTGCAACCGGATTAACCGCTGTTACAACATCAAAGATCCTTGAATTAATCTTCTTTCCAGAATGTTGCTCATTGATCTTTGTCAATTGATTTTGAATCGTTACAACCTTATTGAGATCTTCGACCGCCATCAATTTGTCGTTCCTATCTTTAATAACTCCGTTCTGAACCGCCTCGGCTGCAATTTGGCTACCAAAAATCAACGCCAAAACAACTACTGCCGCAATCGAAGCACCGCCCGCCAAGAACGATATCGAAATAACCCGATTGCGCATAGCCCGAGTCTTCAATAGCTCGCGCTTAACGTTTGGGAGAAGATTTATCTCAATCATGATATATTACTCCTTTGTGCCAGACCTACGGCAATAGCGAATTCTGAAGCAATCGGCGCCAATTGCTGTTGATCTGACTGAGAAACTTGAACGCGCTGCCACGGATCTGCGGCAATTGACTGAACTCCAGTTTTATTCATCACATACCCATCAAGTTGCGGAATAGCTGAACCAAACCCTGATAACAAAATTCCAGAAACTGCTACGCTTGGATATCGAGTTTGGAAAAACTTTATAGATTTCACCAGCTCTGAAGAAAAATTGTCGAGAGTTGAATCAATAGCCCTTAACACTTGACCATCCAATTTATCCGGCGCCAAACCAAATTTCAAAATAAATTGACGAGCTTGATCTTCCTGGACGCTAAGATTCTGAACCGCCGATCGAACCAAAGATGAAAGCCCTGTCGGAATCATACGAATAAGTCGCGGCGCTCCGTTGTAGACGACCGCCAAATCCGTTGAATTTTCGCCCATATTGATAATCAAACGCGCATCCTGAGAATCGGTAGCTGATAAAGAGCGAACCATAGCAATAGCGTTTGGCTCTTCGGCAATCACATTGAAGCCAAGATTTTCAACTAATTCCAGACGCTCTTCCGCATAAGACTTCGCTGTACTTGTTAGCAAAATCTCATACTGATTCTGAGCATGCAAACTATCACCCAATAAAACCCAGTCAACTTCTGCCTCATCCAAAGACATTGGAATATATTGATCAACTTGATATTTCATCATCGCCTTCAATTCCTGCTCAGAAACCTTTGGCACATCAATAATGGTAGAAAACGTCTTATTTGACGGCAAACCGACAGCTACATTGGACGTCTTAATCCCAGCTTGACCAACGGCGGTCATAATAGCCTCGCCCAAACGTCGCTTAGACTCTGGAGAATCGCCGCTCGTTATCTTAGAATCAACTGGCGTATAACCGTAATGAGACAAACTCCATCCCGTGCCAGTACGAGACAATTGAACCACCCGCACCGCATTCGTATCGATGTCCAGTCCGAAGAATTCGCCCAACCCTTTTGCTAATTTCATAACTAATAATAATTATATACATTAGCGTTTTAATTTGCAAACTTTTAATATCTTGGCGGCAATTCGCGAACATTCATCGTACTAATCGCGCCAGTGTTTCGATAATTATTGTAAGCCCAAATATAAGTGTCAGCCCTCAAATTGATGATTTCTGCTGGAGTTCCAGGATGCATATTCGGATCATTCTTTGCAGATGAAGCATGTTTTCCGCCGTACGTTCGTCGCAAGAACAAGCGTCCAGTTTTAATTGGTCCGTTAACCTTCAGTTGCTTCTTACCGCAAGAAGATTCAGAAACTCCACTTAGCCAATCTCCGAAGCTAATTACCACGCCACAAGTACTAACATATCCGTCTTTCTGAGTAATCAACCAAGCATTCACCTCTCCAACCGAAGGCTCTATGATAATATTTTTCGCGTAGATAATTAGTTGTGGCAATTGACGCACATCATTCGTGTCTGTGTATAGTAAGTCGCCCGAAATCCTAACTACGCCCGAGGACTTTATGACTATACTCTTGCCTACACTTAATTTTGACCCCGTTAAGGTTACGTTTCCAGCGTTATATTCACCCGAAGCTAGACTATTCACATCTACATTGCCAGAGATATTACCTCTCGCCCCACGAACTGACGGTAAAGTAAAATTATCTGGAACTGAACTGGTGCTACTGAAATTACCATACTTTGGAATATTGGCGAAAGTTAGCTTGTTGTAGTCACGTGGAGTCACTCCCGAGCGACCATTAAACGATGACGACAATCCAGCCCCAGAAGCCGAATCTGCCTTACCGTTAGCAATAATTCCATATTCGCCCCAAGAACCGTACACATTCTGATTCGTATAGGCCATCTTATACGCCAATGTTATATCCTCGATCAGTAGCCCCATATGCGATGGGTTAGATTTTACATAAATATCGATGAAGTTATTATTCTCATATAAAACAGTGCCTGGCTGCGTCTCAGCGGTAAATCGAGAATTTCCAGCATAGCCCGGAAGACCCCAACCAAAATACTGAACTCCTTCAGGTCTGGATCCGTTGTCGTTACCTAACGTTTTCATCTCATAACCGTTGATCTTCACCTTAACGAGGTTATCTACAGCTCCACTAAAACCGATCTCCAGACTCTTAGCATCTTTTAACCCTTCTAAATTAATACCCTTCAATCTAAAGACGTATGTATTTGAGCACGGGATAATCTCTACTATAGGACGAGAATTATCATGACAATTTAGATGAGCCGGATCCGGTTTACTATTAGAATGCGTATGTCGACCAAAGCTGTTTATACCAATCCATTTTGCAGAGTCAGATGTCCTCCAAACGCCCCTCTTACAATAATCAGGATTATAGACGAGCGATGCGTCACCAACTATGTCATAATACATGGAATCGGGTTCACACGTAATATAACCATCTTGCAATACATCGCCTCCACCAGGAGCGCGCCACTGTGTCGTTACAATCGTCCTTGCTTGATAGTCGTCTTTTAAGTTGGTCGCATCACCATGACAACTCGGAAGATAATCTGGCTTTCCAGTAGACTTCTTATACGCCCTCTGATTTCCATTACCGCCATACTGATCTTCGGCACAAACTATTGACCAATGTTTATCATCCATATTACCACCCTTATATCCATATTCACCGGGACTAAACGACACTTCATCACCAAGCTTATTACCATCTTTGTCTAAACCTGTACCCCACAGTCCCCTTGCTCGTATAGAGGTCTTATCTAACTCAATGCGACTAAGATTCTCATCAGGAACGTTCACGCTGTTCGATGTCTTGCTAGTAATAACTTCTTTGTCAGTCTTAATATCACCGCCCCAAACCTGAACCTTTGGTCTTTTTGACGACCTAATACACTTAACTGCGTATCTAAAATCCGTAGAAGGAGCCGAACCATTATAATCGCTAACCATAACCACGTAACATAGACTGTCGTTAGCACTTAGCTTAACCCTGTCCAAATTATCTATCTGATTTGTAGCCACTGGAGTCTGACCGGTGTTTAATTGACTGCCAGTGTTTTGAACAATTTTTCTACACGCGCCACTATCAATATTTAAGCTATCTCTATATTGTCCTTTAATCAGTCGCACAATTGCGCACGGCCAATCATCATCAGCAGTACCCCCAGGAAGTGAAACCTCATTACTCTTTCCTGTAAGCTCCGATACTTCAGCCCCTCTGACAACAAATCGAGCAAGTGCATACGAAGAATTTTGAGTCTTTAAAGTCCCTTTGTTATTCAACCCAGCATTTATTCCCTCAATTTTCGTGACATTTTCTGCGTCAATATAATCCGAATTAACACTCACCGAAGGTTCTACATCATAATCATACGGAACTTCAACACAGGCATATGATGAATACACCCAGCCGGTTGGCACCAAAGAATTGCGCCTATCCCAGTAGATTCGCTGACATATACGCTTACCCATGTCTTCTTTTCGAATAACTCGCGTAAACATAAATTTATTTTCTCCAAGCGGACCACGAACATCCTCCAGCTTGGATTTTCCGTTCAATGCCTCCATAGTGGTAGTGTGATAATCCACTCCCTTTGGATTATTTGTTCGATTCCAAGCCCAACCCTTCCAGTTAGATTCAGGAATAGTCGTAAACGACCGAGGACCTTCATTATGCCAAGCTCCCCTATCATTCAGACTGACATCATTATCCATCGGCTGATTTGAGCTTAAATCGAACACATCCTGCTGAACGCCAGTTATAACATTATCAGTAGGCCCTCCGCTGACAAAAAGACTATGCCACCAATCAACTGTATCTCCGGGCTTCACATTCTTTAACCTCCCTGGAGCGACAGCCCAATTAGATCCGAAGTTGGTAGCGTCTTCTGGATTAAATTGCTTAGTAACCCAGGATTTACCAGTTATCGTCCAATTTGGCGAACTTGGCGCCGCATACGTATAGATAAAAAAAGCCGTTACCGAAATAGCCAAAGCCACTACTATTGCCAGCATGCCCACCTTAGGCAATGAGTATTTTCTTCTCATGCTTACAATTATATCAAAGATTCCGCAGATGATATAATAAATATATGAGTTTATCTATTGGAATCGTTGGTTTACCAAATGTCGGCAAGTCGACACTTTTTAACGCTTTAACAAATAATGATATTTTGGCGGCTAATTATCCGTTTGCGACAATCGAGCCGAACACGGGAATTGTTCCCGTGCCAGATAATCGCCTGCAAATTTTAGCCGATCTTTATCATGCGCAAAAAATTATTCCAGCCACTGTAACTTTTGTTGATATTGCAGGGCTGGTTGCTGGCGCGTCTAAGGGTGAAGGTCTAGGCAATAAGTTTCTACACAATATCAGAGAGTGCGACGCAATTATTCATGTTGTCCGCGCGTTCGAAAATTCAAAGATTCTGCGCCATGATGAAGCACCGATTGACCCTAAGAAAGACATTGAGGTTATAAATACTGAGCTTATTCTGGCCGATCTACAAACTCTTGAAAAACGCCTGCCTCAACTTCAAAAAGAAGCCAAAGCGAGCCCAAAAGCTCGCCAAAAAGTTGAATATCTGCAGTCTTTAATCGACAATTTACAAAAAGGCGTACCAATTTCCGCCCTGACAGATGTGGATTTTGAGGCAATTTCCGACCTGCACCTTCTTACCGCCAAACCCGTTATTTACGCATTTAACGTTGACGAGGAAGGATTGAACAACTCCGATCTACAGAGTCAATTGACCGAACTCGTAAGTCCCGCAAAAACCGTCTTTGTCTGCGCAAAATTGGAGGAAGAATTGAAAGGCTTATCCGAAAATGACGCCAAAGAGTTATTAGAAAGCTACGGCGTCAAGGAAACTGGACTCGCCAAACTTATTCACGCAGCCTACGATACGCTCGGACTACAAAGCTACTTAACTGCGGGCGAAAAAGAAGTCAGAGCTTGGACAATTCACAAGGGCTGGACTGCACCGCAAGCCGCGGGCGTTATTCACTCGGATTTTGAGCGCGGATTTATTGCCGCACAAATTGTCGATTTTAACGATTTGGTCGCAGCAGGATCGGAAGTTAAGGCTCGTGAAAACGGCAAAATTCGCACCGAAGGAAAAACCTACGTCATGCAGCCAAACGACGTCGTTGAATTTAGGTTTAACGTTTAGCTAATTTCAATTTGTAAAATCGCTCGAGATTGCCCTTACTGCCAGCCACTTCACTATCTTTTTTGTCTAAAACGACGAAATATTTCCTCGCCCAATCTTCAAAATCGGACAAAATCTGTCGACGAACTTTATCGTTTTTAATAATTCCCTTATTAACCTGATGCCGCCCCGCCTCAAATTGAGGCTTCACCATAGCAACCAATATCGTATTTGTATTCATCAAATTTTCTGCCACGTGCGGCAAAATTTCCCTCAGAGATATAAACGACACATCGCCCACGATAATATCAATTACTTCATCGGCATAAAAATCACGAATATCGGTCTTTTCGTGAAGAACAATTTTTGGATTCGGTCTCAAACTTGGATGAAGCTGATCAGTTCCAACATCAACAGCAAATACCTTTTTGGCGCCATGACGCAGTGAATAGTCAGTAAATCCGCCCGTACTCGAACCAATATCTAAGACAGTTTTATCCTGAAAATTAAGATGAAAATACTCTGCCACGCTTGCTAGTTTTAAGCCAGCTCGCGAAACATAAGTTTCTTTCTTCTCGAGCTTTATCTCGTCCGAATCAGACACCATAGTCCCTGATTTTTGGACAATTTTCTTATTCAAAAAAACATAGCCCAGGCGAATAAAATTATCCGCCTGAGACCTTGTTGTCGCCAAACCACGCTCGACCAGAGCTTTATCTAATCGCTGTTTCATTAAATAGAACTATTTCTTTCGCTCGCGATATTCACCAGTGGATGTGTCAACGCTAATAATATCACCCTGCTTGATAAACGCTGGAACTTTGACAACCAGCCCTGTCTCCAAAGTAGCATCTTTTAGCACAGATGAAGTCGTATCGCCCTTAACCACATCTTCCGTATAGGTAACTTCCAGATATTTATTCTTTGGTAGTTCAACGTTAATCACTCGACCGTCAAAGAATTGAAGGCTTAATTCATCGCCTTCTTTCAGGTATTTACTAGCATCGTCCACGATTTCCGCAGCCAGCTCAAATTGCTCAAAGCTAGTCGGATCCATGAAATAGAACTTGTCGCCGTCGTTATACAAATATTGCGCAGTTTTATTATTTACTTCCGCAGCTTCGATTCGCTCTTGACCCTTGAAAGTCTTTGGAATAACACTTCCGTCAATTAGGTTTTTCAATTTCACGTTAACAATCGAACCGCCACGACCCATAACTTTTTGGCCGTACTCTACGACGCGATATGGCTTGCCGTCAATTTGACAAACTACGCCTTTTTTCAAATCAGTTGGCTGATACATATTTTCTCCTTTCCAATAAAATATCTCGCTGCCAAATATGTAATAGCAACGAGATATTGCGCATTAAACGTTCCTAGTTGCTACTGACAAATGGCAACAAAGCCAAGTGGCGAGCACGCTTAATTGCTACTGCCAAGCTTCGCTGTTGCTTTTCGCTCAAACCAGTCTTGCTGATTGGCTCGATTTGACCGTAAACATTGATGTAACGTTGTAAAGTTTTTACATCTTTATAATCAAAAATAATCGGTGGATTTTTCTTCAATTGTGCCATTTTAATCTCCTTATTAGAATGGGATTTCGCTTAGGTCAATTGGCTTATCGTCAATTTCCGTTACGACTTCCTCTTTTTTAGTAGTCTTTGGTACTGCAGAACCTGAATTGTCGCCGCTTGGACCATCTAGGAACGTTACGTCCGAAGCAGTAACTTCAATTCGGCTCTGCCTTTTACCAGTATCCTTATCTTCCCAGCTATCCTGTCGCAGTCGTCCTTGGATTAAAACCCGACGACCTTTGCTTAGATATTGCATTACCAAATCACCAAGTTTATCCCAGGCTGTGATATTGAAAAAGTCAGCCTGATCGTCTTGAGATTGTCGATCAACAGCGATACTAAAACTAACTACGTTCTTGCCAGAAGCAGTTGTTCGCTGTTCTGGATCACGTGTCAATCTACCCAACAAAATCACTTGATTGATACTTCGTGCCATATTCTATCCCCTCTTTCACCTTACGGTAGTTAGGCTTATTTACTTGATTCGCTTGAATCAGATTCTTCGTTGCGTGCTTTTTGCTCGCTTAATGCTTGACGAGTTTTTTCATCAGTTTTTACCAATAGGTAGCGCAAAACTTCATCGGTAATATTAAGTGTGTTGGAAATCTTCAATAAAGCTGGTGCCGGCAATTTAACCTCAAAACAAACGTAAACTGCAAAATCTTCACGCTTGATTGTGTAGGCCAATTTTTTCTTGCCCCAGTTTTCTTCTTTGATAATTTCACCACCGTTAGCAGTGATTAAACCACGTACCTTATCCAACGCTGAATCTAGATTAGCCTCTAAATCCGGGTGAATAAGAACAGTTAGTTCGTATTCGTTCATGTTTCCTCCTCTGGAATCCATTTACGGATGCTTACGCTGTCTCACGCAAGCTTAGGTTAATATTCAATTGTTATTATATCACTAAATGACTTATATTGCCAATTTCACTACCGATAAGTCGCAACAATTACTATTCCGCCAGCAATTCATCAAGCTCTTCTGGACTAGAAATCAAAACATCGCGCGGCTTAGAGCCATTCTGCGGGCCAATAATTCCCCGCTCTTCCATCTCTTCAATAATTCGCGCTGCCCGCTGATAACCAATTCCCAGGCGCGTTTGCAGCATACTTGTTGAGGCCTTGCGACGCTCAACCACCACACGAACCGCGTCCTTAAACTTATCATCACCACCTTCCGACAAGTCCATCACGACTCCACCCTTGCCATCCAATTGAACTGGCTGAGCCACCACTTCATCGTTGTACTGCGGAGCCATCTGCATACGCAAATGATCGGCAATTTTATTCACCTCGTCATCTGTCACCCAGGCACCCTGAATACGCCTTGGTTTGCTCATGCTCGTTACGTAAAATAGCATATCTCCTTGACCCAATAATTTCTCAGCGCCAGATTGGTCTAAGATCGTAATACTATCAACTTGACTAGCCACCGTAAAGGCAATTCGCGCCGGCACGTTTGCCTTAATCAAACCAGTAATCACGTTCACGCTAGGACGCTGCGTTGCCAATACCAAGTGAATACCAACCGCTCGCGATTTCTGCGCCAAACGAACAATTAGCGTCTCAACATCCTTTTTAGCCATCATCATAAGATCAGACATCTCGTCCACCACAATCACGATATATGGCATCGATCCATCTTCATGCTCCTGAACATTGCCATTTTCATCAGCAATTGCAATCTTCTTAGCGCGCGACTGCAGCCTCTTGTTATATTCCTTAATATTACGGATTTTCTCGCCCGCCAACAATTTGTAGCGTCGCTCCATCTCATTCACCGCCCACTTCAAAGCTGAAATGGTCTTTTCCGGTTCATTAATCACCGGAGTAAGAAGATGCGGAATATCAGCGTACGGCGCCATTTCGACTTGCTTCGGGTCAACCAAAATCAACTTCATATCACTCGGACTATTACGATACAGCAAGCTACACAGCAAAGTATTAATCATCACAGACTTACCAGAACCCGTTTGTCCAGCAATCAACAAATGCGGCATCTTTCCCAGTTCACCCACAACAACTTGACCGGATATATCTTTACCAATCCCAAAGCTCAAAGGATCACGAGCAGCAGCCCACTGTTTTGATGACAACGTACTTCGTAGTCGCACTTCGGCAGCCTTGCGGTTAGGCACTTCAATACCAACCGCTCGCTGACCAGGAATTGGCGCCTCAATCCTTAAACTTTGTGCTGCCAAATTAAGCGCAATGTTAGTTTCCAGCGCCGTAATTCGCGTCAATTTAACCCCACTTGGTGGTCTTAGGGTGTATTGCGTGACTTTTGGACCAACATTAATGTCGCCCATCGCCGCCTCAATATTAAATTCAGCCAGCGTATCGTGAATTATTTGGGCATTCTGGCGCGTATCTCCAGCATCAGCACCGCTTTCGTTCTTCTCTAATAGATCTAAGCTTGGCGCTTCCCAATTTGGATCACGAGTTGCCACCAAAGCCTGCTCTTCATTGACCTTCTCTGGTTTATCTACTTTCTTCAATAGACTCTTTTTCTCTTTGGCTGTATCAATTATTGGCACACCAGCGTTTAGCTTAATTTCTCCCAAGTCGGTCTTTTTCTCTTCTTCTGCTGGCTGAGCAATTGACGCCTTTTTCATAATAGAACGATTATTATCGTCTTCCTTAGTATTACTCTTAATCATCTCCCAAAGTTTACTGAAAACTGTAAACGGCGACGTTTGAGTAATAAATAGAACCGTTATAAACGCCAAAACTAGATAAATAATTACAGCAATTGCCGAATCTACCATTTTCAGGGTAGCCGTATTCAATATGTCGCCCACAAATCCACCAGAATTCGGATGCGAAACCGTCTTCATTAGCCCAAACAATCCAGAAAACCACACAATTTCCAGAATTGCCGCAAATTTCACCACTGCGGGTAATTGATTCTCTTCTGCTCGGAAAGTCTCAACCGCCAAATAAATCAGCAATATCGGCAAGGCATACGCGGTGTAACCAATTATTTTTACGGTTGCCATATCAATCCATTGTAAAACTGGACCACCGACACCAAACCACGATACGACGAGTAGTAGAGACAAAAGAATAAGCATCACCGCGCCAACTTGTGACCAAAAACCCGCCGGCAAACTATGCTGCGGCTTGGCTGGTGCGGATTTTTTCGTGCTCTTTCGTTTTTTTGCCATAATCGTTTTTATTATACACTGATTTTACACTTATTAACAGATGTAAAATCAACTTAATACGCTTAGTATTATAGCATAATTCACCAGTAAAATCAATCCAGAACCCTAGTACGGGCGAGTATTCTGTCGCTCTCTGGCTTTTGTGTCGTTTGCTTCAGTATCTGGCACTTGGCGCTGCGGGAAACGACGACGCGGCGCAGTCGGAAGAGTCATTTTTGACTCACCCGAGGCGGGTCTCTTACCGCGCGCTGGCGATTTCACGGCAGAATGTGTTGGCGTAGCTGCCGACTTAACAGGTTTCAAGCCACCAACCTCATTTATCACCGGAATGACAATCGGCGTTCGGCGAGTCTGATCATATAATATGTGCGTAATCTCATCTTTAATTTCTTTTTTGATCACATCCAAATCATATTTGCCAGAAAAACTACGTGCCGCTTTTTGCTTCAAATATTGACGAATCATATTCATCAACTCTTCAGAGTCGCGCAAGTAAATAAATCCGCGAGAAATAATGTCTGGGCTAGTTAATAATCGTCCAGTGCCACGCTGTACAGTCAACACCACAACAAACATTCCCTCTTGTGACATGTGAATGCGATCTTTCAGCACAACCTCAGAAACAATCGCGCCAGTGTCATCATACATCACACCGCCAACATGAATTCGCCCAGCCTTCTTTGCTTGTCTTTCAATATCAATTTCAATAATATCTCCAGCATCGCACACAAAAATATTCTTACGAGGAATTCCGCATTCTTTTTCCGCTAACCTGGCATTATGCACCAACATATGGAATTCACCGTGAATTGGCATGTAGTAAGTCGGATTAAGTGCGTTGATCAATTTAACGTGATCGTCATAATAACCGTGACCCGACAAGTGCAACGGACCGATTCCCGTCAGGTGAGTTTTACCGTTCTGAATAACGTCAGAACCTTCGCGCATCAGACCGTCAACCGTTCGCACCACGCTTTTCTCATTGCCAGGAATTGGATTTGAGCTAAACACCACAACGTCCGAACCCTTAATTTTCATATATTTATGAGCGCCCGTCGCCATGCGATTTAAGACGGCGTTAAATTCACCCTGCGAGCCAGTACAAACTACGGCAATTTGGTTATCTGGCAATTTAACAATATCTTCCATCTTCATAATGGTGTCTTTAGGAATCTTAATCGTCCCCGAACGCAACGCCACTTCCAGGTTTTGAATCATCGAGAATCCAGCAAACGCCACCTTGCGTCCGTGCTTATGCGCCTCTTCCAAAATTAATTGCAAGCGATGTACCTGCGATGAGAAACAACTTAAAATCACTCGACTATTGCTAAACTTGTCCATCACCTGACCGATGGAATACTGAATATCAAACTCTGTGTGCGTGTGCGTGCCAGCCGACTCACAGTTGGTCGACTCGTTCATGAACATCAAAATGCCTTCTTTTGAAGCCACTTCCGTAAGTCTCTCAAGATCAAACTTTTGACCGTCAACTGGACTTTCCTCAAATCGCCAGTCACCAGAATCGACAATCACACCCATTGGAGTTCTAATAATCACCGCCGTAGAATCAGGAATTGAGTGGTTGACTCGCACCAACTCGATTGAAAAATGCTTAGAAACTTGAACAATTTCGTGACTCAGCGGATCCATCACTCGATAATCCGGCTTGAAATCCACTTCTGAATCGTCCATCGTTCGATCAAGCATACCAATCGTAAACTTAGAGCCATAAACTGGCGCTGGAATACGATGAATAAAATGGCGGAACGAACCAATGTGATCAAGGTGCCCGTGCGTAAAAACATGCGCCTTAATTTTATGCTTATTCTCTTCCAGCCAAGTAATATCCGGCGTGATGTAATTGATGCCTGGATAATCACTGCCTGGGAACAGAAAGCCCATATCTACAATGATAATCTCATCATCATATTCGATGGCGTTCATATTCTTACCAATTCCCATTTCGCCAACGCCACCAATTGGGATAATCCGAAGTTTCGGCTGACCACCGCGAACAGGTTTTGGTTGCATTTTGGCGCTAAACTGCTCGCCGCCGTATCCGTTGTAAACTGACTTATTCACTGGAATATCAATCAAGTGCTGTGAAGCCCTGAGATTAACGTTCTCGCTTGTTCGTCGCTGAGCTCGGAAAACCTCACCCTTACGAGTAGTTGTGCTATTCAAAACTGCATTGTTACTTTTCTTTGACTGCAGACGTTTATTAGCGTCGTCCTTTTGCGGTGTTGCTAGTCGCCGCTGACCCATATTGTTATACTCCTTTTTTATTACAATATAATTCAAAAACCAGGTATAGAGGTGAACTGATGTAAATTCCTCTAGTTAGTACTCTTATATTAGCAAACCGCTCATATTTTGTCAAAGAACAATGTTTTATAACAGAGGTCAATTAATCATCGCCATCAACCGACGTGTGTGCGAATTTACGCTTGCCACGATAAGCGAAGAAGCCGATTGTCAATAAATTAGCCACCAACAAGAATCCAGCCAAAACCCACATACTACCGCCGTAAAATGCGTTATCTAGCCCGCCCGAAATAGCCTGGCGCAATGCGCGAATTGAGTAAGTCATCGGCACTAGCGGATTAATTGTCTGGAAGAATCCGTTGGCAGTTTGGATTGGGAATGTTCCTTCGCTGGAACCCAATTGAAGCACCAAAAGAACCATCGCTAGGAATCGCCCTGGATTGTCCAAAACAATCACCAAAAGCGACACAATCGACATATACGCAAACGACGTCAGATAAATTGCCCCGATGAAATGCGCTGGATGCTCTGGAGTTAGCCCTAAGAAAAACACCATCACCAACATCAGAATCGTTGCTTGCATAAAGGCCGCCACGCCAGCCACCGAAGCTTTAGATAGCCACCAACGAATCGCACTTTCCTGCTCAGAAAAAGTTTTGCGAATCGGATAAATAACATTCAGGACAAGTGCCCCAACGAACAAACTTAGCGACAAAACATACGGCGACAAAGCGTAGCCATAATTCGGAACATTGCCCTTTTCGGTCATTTCCGACTTCACTGGATTTGCAATTTGCTGCTGAGTCGTAGCGCCAGTTGGTTGAACTTTTATGCGATTAGAAGCGTCCGCCAATTTATTCGCCAGCGTATCCGCGCCGCTTGCCAGTTGCGAAGTTCCATCAATCAACGCGCCCGAGCGACTTTCTAACAAACTCGCGCCATTCGCCAATTTTTGACTGCCCGATTTTGCTTCGCTTAAGCCGTTTGTTAAGCTTGCCGAGCCCGCCAACAATTGATTATTCGCAAATCGCACGCTGTTATAGCCGTTAAATGCGGTGATTGCGTTTGGCGCCAATTGATTGACGCCGTTATTCAATACAGAAACTCCAGCCTGAAGCTGCGTTTATTGCGCTGATAGTTGCTGTTTTAGCGCTTGAAGATCGTCACGTAGCGTCGTCGTCTGCGCGCTAATTGTCTGAATTTTCGTGAATGCTTGAGAAATATTGCTGATTTGCGACAAACTTATCGTCGTCGTAGAATTGCCACCAGGAGCGGCTGCTTGCGCGCCCAAAATCCGCAAAGTATCGCCCGCCGCCGACAAGTCGGACTCCGAAGCTCGCATTGTTTGCGCCAAAGTTTGCGCTTCCGTTTTTACCTTGTTTTGCTGAGCCACGAGCGCTGGCGATGGATTACTAACGCTGGCGTTTAATTGATTTATGCCCGATTGCAATTGTTTCATACCGTCAGATAATTGTGACAATTGAGATTCGGTCGGCAAATTGTTCGACAATTGCCCCAATCCCGCCTGCAATTTACGAGAACCGTCGCTGAGTTGCGCTAATCCGTCAGTCAAGGATTGCTGATTTACCGCTAATTGCTTAACGCCGCCAACGTATGTTTGTGTGCCAGATTGCAATCGCCCTAATCCATCGTGCAAAGTTGACGCGCCGTTAGCTGCCGTGTCCAGCCCTACTCCAAGCTTGTCCAAATTCTCCAAAATTCCCTTAGCGTACGCCTGGGTGATTTGTTCAGACACCGAAGATTTAACCTTGGCGGCAGCTTGATTACTGACTAGCGAACCGATATAGTTTTTCGCTGGCGTGGTCGTAAAATTAATAACCGCTTGCTGAGGTTCAGATTCGGTAATTGACGCCGCTTTCTGCGAAAAGTCGGATGGAATAGTTACCACTGCATAAAAATGACCACTATTCACGCCTTCGTCTGCTTGTTGCTTACTGACAAACTCCCAACCCAAATCGTGATTATCTTTCAGTTTTTTCTCGACAGATTCGCCTACATTCAGCGATTTGCCATTTAAGCTGGCGCCCTTATCTTCATTCACAAACGCCACCGGCAAGTTTTTTGTTTGTCCGTACGGATCCCAAATTGAACCTAAGAAAAATCCACTATATAAAATTGGGATAAACGAAATCACAGCCATGGATATCAGCAATATTTTATTACTAAACAAATGTTTCCACTCGGCTCGTAACATCTTATTTTTAATCATGTGTAACCTCCTTTGCTACATCTTCCAGCGTCACAGTTTTCAAATATTCACTCCACTTTTCCTGCGCTTCAGAAAAAACCTTTTCTATCATATTCATGCCAATTTCCACCTGACGAGGACGCGATTGAAAAACTCTCTCAATAATTCCCTGAGGTTGGAAAAATGGCGATTCTCCTTCAATTGCAAGGACAACATCATGCAGCGTAACTTCGTTCATTTTTCTCGCTAAAATAAATCCGCCGCCAGTTCCCTGAGTTGAAGTGATTAGCTTTGCTATTACCAATTTCCGACTAATTTTCTTCAAGTACGTCGGCGAAACCAGCATCTTTTCCGCCAGCGCATCATTAGTTACCGGCGTCGTCCTTTTCGGATCCGCCAGAATTGCCATAATGCAGCACGCCTGCTCAACAGCTCCCGATAATCTCATACAAATCCTTTCTCGACTTAGATATAATAGATATCGATTATCCACTATACTACGTCTGGGAAACTTTTGCAAACAATCGCCTAATTAAGCGCCGCTATTATTCTTCACAAATTCCACAGCCTGAATAAAATCGTCAATTAAAGTCTGACGCATACCGCCGTTATAAAGCGCAGCGGCTGGATGATATAACGGAATCACTACGAATTCTAGATCATGTAGACGCACTTTACGTGGGCGACCGTGTTCTTTACTGATCTGCAATCCCGGAATAAATCCGCCGCCACTGTGCCTCCCTAAGGTCAGAATAGCCTTTGGCTGGATGATTTCTAGTTGCCTGAGTAAATATGGCCAAAATTGACGCTTTTCCTCTGGTAACGGGTCACGATTATTCGGCGGCCGATACTTAACAATATTGGTAATATATACATCTGACCGCTGTAAATTGGCAGACTTTAGCATTTCATCAAGGAATTTTCCCGCAGCACCAACAAACGGCTTGCCCTGCAAATCTTCATTCTTCCCTGGCGCCTCGCCAATAAAAACGATATCAGCATCAGGATTTCCATCGCCCATAACTAATTGCGTCGCCTGATCCGCCAGATCCGAGCAAACCTTCTCTTTTACAATTTCTTCCGCCAACGCATCCAATTTAGCCTGCTTGTCCATATATTTATTCTATCAAAAAACGCCCCGCAAGAAACGAGGCGCTTCTGATATTTAGTAAAACTATTTATTTACCTTGTTTACCAGTATAGTTCCTAGGTTATTTAATTCATCGCGAATTTCACCCTCTTCTGCCAGCTTCTGTATTCCTGATGTCCATTCATTAATAGGCTTCTGAATCGCAGTAAGACTGTCATAAAATTCACTCATGTAATTGGAGTCATACTTTTTATAATCACTCTTCATTTCTACAACCTTCGGTAGCATCTCTTCGACTTTTTCTAGCTTGGTAGTGAAATCTCTAATAAACTTTTTATTAGTTTCGTTCTTAGCGTCAACATTCTTAAGATTCTGTCGAGCCTTCCTAATTGTGCTTTCTACGCTAGAAAAGTTAGAGCTATTTCTGCCGTCAGAAAATTCAATTATCACCGGCATAATCTTCTCGTATACTTCTCCAAAAGCATCTACGGCTGTATTGAACTTTTCTAGTTTGCTCTTTAGAGCCTCATACTTTTCGCGAACCTCTTTGTCACCAGTGACGGCCTTCATCTTACCTATCTCTGTCAATCTGTCATTAATTTCGCTCTTTGTTTTAGTGAGCTTATCACGATTGGATTTCAATGAAGTCTCAGTTTCTGAAGTGGAGATGTACGAAAGCGACGAGGCTGCCTTATTGTATATCTCGATTGTATCGTTCACTTTGTCTACAGCAGCTTTATAATCTGCCTTGCTTGGACCGCCTAGCAACAAGACAGCTAGGACTACACCGATGATAATTACGACTAGTCCAATTATTCCGCCGATGATTCCCCACATGGCACCTTTGCTCATTTTCTTTTTTGGTGGCATTTGGTATGGAGTTCCCATGGTTGGTTGTTGTGGGAATTGTTGTTGTGGCTGAGGTTGCTGAACCTGCTGGAATTGCGGCTGTTGTGTAGCCTGCTGGAATTGTGGCTGAGGCGGTGTTTGGGATTGTGATTTATTATTGTTGTCATCCATAAATAGTAGTCTCCTGACTTTTATACTTTTTGTCATTATATCGCTATAGCTTAATTATAGTCAAATAAAAACACCCCGATTTCTCAGGGTGCTTTGTTTTTAATTACAGACTATTTATTAGCTTTTTCTTCCAAAACTTTCTCAAAATCATCAATAGACTTTTTCCATTTTTCTACAGCGTCAGTATTGAAATCTGTCTTTGGAGTCTTTGGTGCTTTTGGTAGCGATGATCTTGATTTTGTATTTTTAGCATATTCTACAATTGCCACATAATACTGCTTCATTTCTGTGTAATAATTCTTCCAGTCCTTACCATATTTGGAGGCTAGCTTATTTTCAGATTTTGACATCTTATCCAAATAATCTATACAGTCTTTTGTCTCGGAATCCAGACGCTTCTCGAAATTTTCTTTAGATTCTCGGAGGTATTTACTTACATCAGGAGATTTACACTTTTCATAAGTCTTGTCTTCTGTAAGAATAACCAAAAAATCTAGATACTCTCGCGCGCCATTATTCCAACTATCCACATACTTATCATACGCCGCCTTCACATCCTTATCGCGAAGTGCTCTATGAGAACTCATTTTCTTATTAAGATCGTTAATTCTCTCGATGGCTTTATATATTTTATCTTTTGTGTTTTTAGTACCAGCACCATTCTCGCTTATAAAAGCATCTCCTACATCAAGACCGGTAAACTGTGAAAGCAGGTCTTTATAATCCGCCTTGCTTGGACCACTTAGTAGCAAGACGGCTAGGACTACGCCAACGATAATTACGACTAGTCCAATTATTCCGCCGATGATTCCCCACTTGGCACCTTTACTCATTTTCTTTTTTGGTGGCATTTGGTATGGAGTTCCCATGACTGGTTGTTGTGGGAATTGTTGTTGTGGTTGAGGCTGCTGAACCTGAGGCTGCTGTGGAGCCTGCTGGAATTGTGGCTGAGGCGGTGTTTGGGGTTTGTTGTTGTTACTATTGTCCATAAAATTTCCTCCTAAAATTACGCTTTCGCTATTATATATTTACAAACCAATCATCGTCAAATTAATCTTACCGCGCTCGTCAATTCCAGTGATTTTCACGCGAACAGTTTGACCTTCTTTCACGACATCAGTCACTTTTTCAACTCGACGTTCCGCCAATTTCGAAATATGAACCATTCCGTCAACACCAGGAAGTATATTCACAAACGCGCCAAAATCTTTAATACCGACAACTTTGCCTTCGTAAATCTTGCCGACTTCCGGCTCCTCGATCAGACTCTTAATCCAGTTCATAGCCTTTTCAATCGACGTGCCGTCTGGGCTAGCCACAGTAATCAAACCATCTTCTTTAATATCGATCTCAGCGCCAGTTTCCGAGGTAATCTTATTGATCGTCTCACCACCCTTACCAATAATCACGCCAATCTTATCCGGATCAATCTTAATCTTCTCAATTCGTGGCGCATACGGACTGAGCGACTTACGAGGTTCTGGAAGAACGCTGAGCATATGCTCCAAAATGTGCGCTCGGCCAGCTTTGCTCTGCTCAATTGCCTGACGTAAAATCGCCACTGGCAAACCATGAACCTTCATGTCCATTTGAAGAGCCGTAATGCCCTTTGAGGTCCCGGTCACCTTAAAGTCCATATCACCAGCAAAGTCCTCAGCATCAGCGATATCACTCAATACATACGGAGTATCGCCGTCCATCATTAAGCCCATAGCAATTCCACTCACTGGAGCCGAAATTGGCACACCAGCATCCATCAACGCCAAGCAGCTAGAACAAGTCGCCGCCATCGAAGTCGAACCGTTCTGGCTCATAATCTCAGTAACTGAGCGAATAGCGTATGGAAAATCTTCTTCAGTTGGCAAAACTGGGAGCAAAGCGCGTTCCGCCAAGTATCCGTGACCAATTTCACGTCGACCTGGACTACCCATTCGCTTGACCTCGCCAACCGTATAGCCCGGCGCATTGTAATGATGCATATAACGTCGCTCACCGTCGGTAATTTCCATAGTGTCAATCAATTGCGAATAACTAAGCGGCGCCAAAGTCACAATATTCATTCCCTGAGTCACGCCACGCGTAAACAAGCTGGAACCGTGAGCGCGCGGCAAGAATCCGACTTCCGAGCTGAGCGGACGAATCTCAGTTAATTGTCGACCGTCAGGACGAACTCGTTCAGAGACAATTCCCCGACGAACATCTTTATGTAAAGCCAAAGTAAACGCTTCGTCGTAATCGCCACGAACTTCGCTATATTCTTCCTCGTCCAGTCCCAATTTTTCCGCCATCGCTTCATGGAACTCAGCACGAATTTCGCTAATCATTTCATTACGCTCTGGATATGGGCGACGAATTTTCTCACCAAATTTTCCATCAGCCCACGCGTTAACCGTTTGCTGAATTGATTCGTCTGGCAAAATTAAATCGTATTCCTGCTGCGTTGGCGCAACTTTTTCTGCCAATTCGCGCTGCAAGGCAATTGCTGGCTGCATCATCTGGTGAGCCCACGCCATAGCATCAACGATAACGTCCTCCGAAACTTCTTTGGCGCCAGCCTCTACCATTGTTATACCGCTTTCAATACCAGCCACAACCAAATCAAGATCTGACTTTTCGCGCTCTTCTGGAGTCAAAAACGCCTTAAATTCACCGTTCACTCGACCCGCGCGCAAACCAGCCACTGGACCGTCAAACGGTGTACCAGTTAACATCAACGCGCTAGACGCAGCGATCATCGCAATCACATCTGGACGGAAACTCGGATCCATACTCAAAACAGTCGCGACGACTTGAATTTCCTGTCGATAACCTTTCGGGAAAAGCGGACGAATCGGACGATCAATTAATCGACCAATCAACACAGCTTCATCGCTCGGGCGACCTTCGCGCTTGATAAATCGACTGCCAGAAATCTTACCCGCTGCATAAAATTTTTCTTCATAATCAATCGACAATGGAAAATAATCCAATTGCACTGGACGCGGACTAACCTGAGCGCTGCCCAAAACTACAGTATCGCCGTAACGCACCAAAACACTACCAGTCGTCCTAAAACCGACGCGATTCACCTCTAGCGTCAGTGGCCGACCACAAAAATCAGTGGTAACACTAAAAATCTCCTTGCCGCTTGGATTGATAATACTCATAAAGAGCTCCTTTCTTGCGGTAGTAACAGGGATGAAATTACTTGGCAATTTAGTCGTCTCATCTCTATCACTTCCGCGTTACAAATTGCTCCTTATATTATACTAAAACCTCAACCCAAACGCCAGCCGCAAGCGCACTTAACATAACCTTATTAACAGATGAATATGCTATAATTTATTCATGTCACTTCAGCTAGATTCAGTAAAAAATCGCCAGAAAAGCTGGAAAAGCTATATCTTAACTATAATCGCAATCTTAATGATTCTTGGCGGAGTTTATTTGCTTGCTCTCATCAGCACGCCCCTTATTTTGTCGCAAAACATCGATCCAAAAGACAACCAGACCACTCAGCTCATCACTAAAACTGAGAATAAAATTACCGAAAATCGACTTTATATACCGAAAATCGACATAAATTTGCCTTATAGTACTGGCGGCGCCGAGACAATGGAACATGGTGCGTGGTGGCGTAAACCAGAAAACGGCAATCCAAAAGATGGTGGCAATTTTGTCTTATCTGCACACCGTTTTATTATGGGCCTAACTCCTCAGCAGACGCTCAGAAAATCGCCTTTTTATAATATTGATAAATTGACTGTCGGCGATGAAATTATCATTGACTATAACGGCGTGCGTTACAATTACGTCATCAGTGAAAAACAAAGCGTTAAGCCAGATGCCGTGGAAATCGAACAACTTACAGATCAGCCGCAATTAACTCTTTATTCCTGCACTTTGGGCGGCGCAAACGATGGACGAGATGTGATTATCGCCAAATTGAAAAAATAGCCAGAACAACAAAAATCCCCTTTTCGTCAAAGGGGATTTAAGCAGTTTTTAACGTAAACTATTTACGCAAACCTAATTTGGCAACAACTGCTTTGTAAGACTCAAAATCAGTTCGCTCCAAATATTTCAGCAAACGCTTGCGCTTACCAACCATTTGGATCAAGCCGCGACGAGCCATGAAGTCGTGCTTATTCGCCTTCAAATGCTCCGTGACTTCTTTGATACGAGCCGTCAAAACCGACACCTGAGCCTGTGGGCTACCAACGTCGTTTTTATTGACCTGAGTCAAAGCAATTGCTTTCGCTTTATTTTCTTTGCTAATCATAGCTCTGTAATTATACCAAGCTTCTCTGTTTTTTGCAATTAACTAGTAATTCCAAAATCCGCCAGAGTCTTTGCCTGATCAATAGAATAGTCGGCTATTTTTGTTCGACGCAAATTCTCGCAATACGCACCCGTCCCTAGTTTCTCGCCAATGTCCACCGCCAGCGTCCGAATATAAGTTCCGCTTGAAACGTGAGTTCTGATCTTTAATTTAGGGTATTCGTATGCCAATAACTCCAATGAGTAAATTTCTATCACACGCTTAGGAATCTCAACTTGTTTACCTTCGCGCGCCAATTTATACGCTCTTTCACCGTTAATTTTTATTGCGCTAAAAATCGGCGGCGTCTGCTCAATTTTTCCCACAAATTGGCTAACCACCTGCTGAACTTCTTCCAAACTCGGCTCATAATCAGACACATCAGTAATTTCGCCTTCTGGATCACCCGTCGAACTATTCTTGCCCAGAATAATTTCTGCCTCGTACCACTTATCCAGCTTAGTGAAAGTTTCAGCTTCGCGGCATTTCTTTCCAGTCATAATAATCATTAGCCCAGTAGCAAACGGATCAAGCGTACCCGTGTGGCCAACCTTTACCTTCTTTCCCGCCTGATTAGATAAAACTCGCCGCAAGCGCGCTACCACCCCAAAGCTAGTCATTCCCTGAGGTTTGTCTATGAGAATCACTTCGTCCATCAACTATTGTCCTGGAATGTGGAATTGCGCTGGATTGAAGTCTGCATTTTGAGCTGGCTGAGTTGGCATCGCGGTGATCGGCGCAGGTGCTGGAGCTTGCGGAGCGGCTACTGGCTCAGGAGCCACCCCCAACGGTGCAATCTGTGGCAATCCATTTACATCAACACCTGTAGGTGCTGGCGGCATTGGTGGCAAAGCGCCGAAATCTGGCATTGCTGGTGGCATTGGCAAATCGAAACCTGGAATGCTATTTTCAGGATTTGTTATTGCTGGCTCAATTGGCGCAATCGGCTGGCTCGGAGCTGGCGCTACTGGATTATTCAATTGATTTGTGTCGTTAGTAATTGCCGAAATAATCGACTCTTCAGATTGCGGCGCAACAGGTATTGTCGACAATTTTTGCTCAGCGGCGTTAGTTGTCGCGAACGGGTCAATCTTCGGTGGTTCATCAGACGCACCCATAGCCGCATTTAACGGAGTATCGCCAAACGACGGCGTGTTATCGCCCACGTATTTACCGTGCGTTAAGATGGTTTTATTTTGATCGCTAGCCAATTCCCTAATCTTATCCTCGGCAGCCTGTGTAGTCGTTGCGTTCAGAGTGCCACCCATCAGCGGAGTTTCCTCAAAAGAAAGCTCGCCCTTTGAAACTATTTTTTCACTCGGCTTTTCTTCCTCGACTTGTGGCTCCTCCTTTATTGGCTCAATTTTAGCCAATTTCTCTTCGGCAATCCTAGCAGACTCTTCTTGCTTTTCCTTCGCCGTTTGTTCGGCTACCTCATCAACATCGCCCTTCTTTTCGTGGCTAATCGACAAAGTTCCGTCCGCGTGTACAGTTTCCTCATCTTTCTCCGCTTCTTCAGTTTTATCCTCTGAGGCTTCCTCTTTTTCTGGAGATTTTTCTTCGATCTTTTCAATCTTCTGCGGCTCGTCCTCTACTTCGCTCTCTGCGATCTTTGAAACCACCAATTGCTGATTTGCGCCCGCCGCCATAAGTTCTGCGGCTGTAGTCATAACCTTTGATGACGTATTGCTATTACTAAATCGGTCAGTCACTGCAACAATTCCCGTAAGCAAAGCCGTCGCCATCTGCTCGTCCAGAGTTACCTTCGGCGTTTTCAGATCATCAAGAAGCTCAACAACCATTTCACTCACGCCACTAGCATTAGATTCGTGCCAATCAACAGAACCCAGACCACTCTTTACATCGCCCGCTGTTATAGCCGCAACCGTAGCATCGTGCAAAATCTTACCGTGCGCAGTCAAAGCCGTATCAATACTTTCACTATTTTCAACATTTAGCGCCAGAACTAGCTCAACGTTATAATCACCCTGTGAAAATTCCAAGTCTTTATCGGTAATTGTCGTACGATATGGCGTAATAAAAATCTTCACCGCGTCATCAACAACTTTATAGCGCAAATGGTCAGCCTTTTCTTTATCCAAGGCAATAATAAAATCACGTAAAGAATCTGCAGTCTGCTCAAACGTCTTATCAGGATTCAAGAACGTAATTGCTGGCGGAATGTCGCCGCTAAACACAGCCGTAGCGTGCTTCCCTAGTTTATTGAGGAAAATCGTCAATCCTAACGCTGCCGACAATTCGTCGACTGATGGGCTAGAACTCACCGTCACTAAAATATTAGTTACATCCTTGATGCTCTGGATTACTTTTTGCTTTGCTGATCCGTTTGACATGATTTTTCCTATGTTTGTTTTTTGTAATTACGCTTGGCATCACTATACCATAAGCAGTACCATAAAGTCAATATCTAAGCCGCCTCTTTACAATTTATGCTATTTTCTGTATAATTCTTCCTGATTAGCGATACAAATCTATAGAGGTAAAGGAGAAACATGCCAATCATCAAATCCGCCATCAAGCGTGCTAAACAAACTCTAAAGCGCCGCGAGCGAAACATCAGCATTAAAAAAGACATTAAGACTGCTGTTAAAGCTTTCTCTGCAGAACCAAGCACAAAAACTCTTGCTGCAGCACAAAGCGAAATCGACACCGCTGTTAAAAAAGGCTTGATTAAGAAAAATACCGCTGCTCGCCGAAAGAGCGCATTAAGCAAAATTGCTAAAAAAGCAGGTGTTACATTAGAAGCCGCTAAAAAACCAGCCGCAAAGCCAGCAACAGCTAAGAAAACTGCTGCTAAAAAAGCTCCAGCAAAGAAGCCAGCTGCTAAGAAATCTGAAAAATAATCTGTAAAGATTACTAGAAAATACCCCGGAATTAACTGGGGTATTTTTATTTTCCAATTCCAACCAGCGCCGCCTCCACAATCAGCCACGGATTTACAGAGGTTGTTTTCATTTGTAAGTCCGCCCGAAGCAGCGCGTCATTTATCCTCTTCAGTTTTTCCTTATCGACACCTTTTGCTGAAGACGCCAATTTTCGTAAAACATACGGACTAGCTGAAAAATCCGAAGCCACCAACTTACTGTCGCCGCCAGCCAAAACCAACGCCGTCAAGTTAGTTGCCTGCGAGGCAAGTAATCCCATTGTCTGATAGGCGCCATCAACGCCACTTTCCGACTCCAAATAACTAATTATGTCGTGGACCTTATCATAATCACCCGCCAGCGCCGAAATAAACAAATCAAACACATTTTCCGGCCTCGCCAAAGGTATAAAGTTGTCAATTAAATCATCCGTCACTTTTTCCGCCAGCGCTAATTGATCCAAAAAGTTACTCAGTCGCAACTGATCAAATCCCAAACGATCGACAATTATCTCTGCTTGACGATTCGTTAATTCACACCCACGAGCCTTTGCTTCCGCCACGCACCATTTTAAAAGTTGCGGTTTTTGACGATCACTAAGCGGTGAAAATTCCTGAACTTTGGCATTTTTCTGTAGCCACTTATACGTTTTCGTTCGCTTATCAATTTTATCTTCCACCAAAATAATTGTCCTGTCATCATCAAACTTCATATCTGGAAGTTGCGACCAAATCTCAGAATTTTCGCCTAGTTTTGAAATCAAATACACCGACGAGTTCATAAACAGTGTCTGCCCAATTGCTATTTCCTGCATGCCAGCCAGCGTCAAATCTTCGCCATCATATCGCGCCACTTTTTCATCGCCAATCAGCTTAGCAATTGCTCGCCGTTTCTCGAATTCGTTTTCGCCGTAAAAAAGGTAAATCACTTCGCCTCCACTTGGCAAACTGGACAAATATGCGTACCGCGTCCAGAAACCTTCATCTTTACAATCTCTTGATCAGGATGCCGATGGCACGGCTGACCTTCCCGACGAAATACGTGCGCAAACGACAGATAATTCCCTTTTCTGCCTTCAGCGTCAACATAATTTTTATCCGTCGAGCCACCCTGATCAATACTCAATTGCAAAATCTGGCGCAGTTCATTAAACAAATCTTCCAATTGGTCATCGCTAACATTCCTAACGCGCGTCTGAGGGTGAATTTTCGCAGCCCACAGAGCTTCATCGGCATAAATATTGCCAACCCCAGCAATCACCGACTGATCAAGAAACGCTGGCTTTATCATCGAATTTTGCCGACGGCGAATTCGCTTAATAAAGTCACCCGCCTCAGTTTTTTTATCGAGCGGTTCCGGACCAACTTTCTGCATAAATGGCAAATTTTCTATCTCATCAGTCGGCATCAATTTCATCCAGCCAAACTTACGCTGATCATTAAAAAACAGGTGCGAACCATCTGTAAAGTCAATTTGCACTCGTGTCGACTTATCTGGTAATTCACCAATCAAACTATCATTCGGATGACCACCAGCAAAACTATTAGCCCCACGAAAAATCAATTGCCCAGTCATCTTAAGATGTATCACCAGCGAATAACGCGTATCAAGATCAATCATCAGCACTTTTGCACGACGTCGCACCGCCGTTACATGCGCACCGTATAAAAATTGCTGAACGTCTGTGGGTGAATTCGGAAAACTCTTTGGTGAATCAAATACCGTCGCTCGCACAACAGCCTGACCTGGCAGCAAATCCGCCAAACCGCGACGAACTGTCTCAACTTCGGGTAGTTCTGGCATTCGGCAAGTCCTACAGCTTAAATAAAGCTTCTTCTTGACTTAGGCCAATTCCAGCCGCCATTTTTTTGCCGTCAGGAATTTGTTTCAAAAACATATCCAAAATCTCGTTCACGTTAGCTTGTGCCGAGCCTTTAGAGCCGCTACAATCCGACGTCCACAAGCTCTTCACAACGGAATTGTCCTTCAAAGTTTCGAATTTGTAAATTTTACCGCTAGCACAAATCCCCCGCAAATCGTTTTGCTGCTCAGTTAGCGGCGTGCCTTCCATCATTTTTCGCTTATCGAGCGCATAAACCAGCTCCGTATAAGCCCTGCTGTTATTGTCCAATTTTTTCTCTGCAATCGGCTTATCCAAATAACCCTCGTACGTTGTCATTTCGCGAGATTCTGGCGAAATAGTGATGCTGTATGAGCGGAAATTCTCATTCGCTACAATCGGTCCGCGCACTGTCAATCGAACCGCGCTTCCCACGTCCGTCGACAACAAAGCAACTTGCCCTACGTTAACATTCTGATCCGTTGTTTGACCTGAATCGTTTTTGCCAAATAATGCTCGACCAATCGCAATAACCGCTGCTACCGCCACAACCGTGATAACAATAACCAGCAAAATTGGTACAAATCGAGAAAATGAATTTCGTCGTTGAGTGTATTTCATGGCGTAATTATACCATATTTTCTACACTTCACCCCAATTTACGCCCGTACCGATATCTACTTTCAATTTAATCGGTAATTCCGGACAAACGCCCTCCATTTCGGCTTTCATAATCTCGCTGACTTTCTGGATGTCTTCAGGTTTGCATTCCACCAAAATCGAATCATGAACTTGTAGAATTGCGTCAGCCAAGCCCGACAATTTATCCTCCAACCGAATCATTGCCAATTTCATCAAATCCGCTTCCGTACCTTGAATTGGCATATTCATCGCAGCCCTTTCCGCCGAAGATCGCACCATAAAATTGCTCGATTTTACATCAGGCGTTGGTCGTCGCCTGCCAAAATACGTTTCAACAAATCCCTGTTCTCGCGCTTGAGTTAGAATTTTATCCAAGTACTGACGAATCGGTTTTCGCACCTCAAAATAATGATCAATAAACTTTTTCGCCTCTGTAAATGACATTCCCGTAGCCGCCGCCAAACCGTGCGGGCTCATTCCGTAAAGTACACCAAAATTGATCACTTTCGCCGCTCGGCGCTGAGATTTGCTTACTTCATCAATCGATATTCCGTATGTTTCCGCCGCCGTTTTTGCGTGAATATCAACATCGCTATTAAAGTCTTCGATCAACTTCTCGTCGCCAGCCAACACGGCAGCCAGCCTCAGCTCAAATTGCGAATAATCCGCGCCGACAAAAACTTTGCCATCACTCGGAACAAACGCCTGGCGAATTTTCCTGCCCAGTTCAGTCCGCACCGGAATATTCTGTAAATTCGGATTTGTACTACTCAGCCGCCCCGTGCTGGTTACGTCCTGATTGAATGTAGTGTGAATTCGCCCATCAGTCGCCATCAATTTTGGTAACGCCTCAATGTATGTGCTGATCAATTTGGTCAATTCTCGATATCGCTCAATCAACTCAATAATCGGATGTTGTCCGCGTAATTTGTCCAACTCTTTTTGACCTGTTGAATATCCAGTTTTCCCCTTTTTTATGCCCGCAGTTGGTAATTGTAATTTGGTAAATAAAACCTCAGAAAGTTGCGCTGGACTAGACGCGTTAAACTCATATCCAGCCATGGAATACATTTGTTGTTCAAGCCCGCTGACTTCCGCCGCCAGCTCATCGCCCATCTGTTTTAATAGTGTATCGTCCAACTTCATCCCGCGTTTTTCCATCTGGAATAGCGCCCAAATTACTGGAAAATCAAACTCGTAAGCCACACGTGCAATTTGCGAATTGTTCGACATGTAAACTTTTTGTTCACGATAAATTTTGTGTAAGCGAGCCAATTGATAAGGCGAGGAATTGTCGTCAGAAAAATAGCCAGACAGCGCACTCAAACTACGATCACGCTTCAGCGGGTCAATCAAAAACGCCGCCTGCTCAACGTCCCAAACTTCGTGAAAACGCACCGCCACGCCATGATTATCCAGCTCGTGATACAACTGCTTGACATCCGCCGCGATCACAATTCCCTGCGCCAATAATTGCCACATAGACTGGCTAATTTCGCTAATTTTCGCCGTCCATGCCGACTCAGGATTCGAGCTTATGTAAATTACGTCAGGCTCCGACGAATCGATATATATTATATTTTCCGCCTCAAACATCGGCGTATCGGGCAATTTTTCAATTCGTGGAATATCCAACTTCGGTTCTTCTTTTTTCTCATTTTCCGCCGCTTGCATCGTTCGCGGTAATCGTCCAATCAGCGAATTAAACTCCAACTTCTGCAGAATTTCCGTTACTCGCGCAAAATCGCAATCATTAACATCCGCCACATCCCAGTCCAGCTCAATCGGCGCGTCCGTCCAAATTTCCGCCACTTGCTTGGTCAAATATGCCGACTCGCGACCATTTTCCAACTTCGTTCGCAAAGCGCCTTTTTGCTCGTCCAAATGCTCATAAACTCCGTCCAGAGTTTCATATTCTTGCAATAATTTCACCGCTGTTTTCTCGCCAATTCCCGGCACTCCCGGCAAATTATCACTTGAATCGCCCTTCAGTGCCTTCAAATCTAAGAATTGTTCCGTCCGAATTCCGTATTTTTCTTCAAAATATTCCGCCGTGAACTCCTCGATATTCCTTAAACCATTTTTCATAGCGTAAACCTTGGTCATTGGTGATATCAATTGCAATGCGTCCAAATCAGACGTTATCAAGCATGTTTCAATTCCGCGAGATTCCGCTTGTCTGGCAAACGCGCCCATAATATCGTCCGCCTCGTAATCATCAATTTCATAAAGCGGCCAGCCAAACGCATCGAGCAGTTCGTGTAAAATCGGAATTTGCTGATAAAAGTCATCGGGTGCTGGCTTGCGACCAGCTTTATATTCTGGATATAATTCCCGCCGCTTGCGGATATTCGTGCCTCGCTTATCCCAAGCTACCGCCACATAATCCGGCTCTAATTTCTTAATTAGCTCAATTGCCAAACTTACAAATCCATACACACCACCAGTCGGAGTTCCGTCAGCCATCGACAATCCCGGCATAGCATAATAACCTCGGTAAAACACCGACTTTCCATCAATAACTACTAGACGCTTCATAGTTCTATTGTAGCATTTAAGCGACTGTCGTTAGAGAGTTGATTATTGACGCTTCGGCAAGTTTTTGTTGTATTCTCCCATAATTATCATAAATCTCCCCAAATATTTTTTTAGCATTGAAAGAATTATTACCCTGTTTTTTCTGCCATTTGCCGTATCTCTCATAGATTTCTCTAAGTTCTTCCATAGAATTGTAGAAGCCATCATCGTATTTCATCCAACGCCTATGAGACTCCCACTTTTCCCTTTCGTAACTGTAGAGGTGACAGTATTCACTTGTCTTATTTATATCTGTCTTATCGCTCGTTAGTATATGCAAGATTTCTACATCACCAAAATTATCAAATCCGACAGAAAATTTATAAATCGATCCCCGTAATATAGAAATAGAAGTAGGCACAAAATCAACTATAGAAAGATCATCTATAAAAACATAATCAAACTCATCTTTATCGTATGGCATCTTATATATCTGATATCGATCTTTCGGATTAGGTGACGAAGTGTCAGGATTCTTCCAAATCATCCATACCTGACCATACTGATCAATAACCGGTTTGTTAACAAATTTTTCCCATGTCTTACTACGATCAAATTTCGATTCCAGTTCCTTAACTTGCTCTAATATATTATCCCATTGAACTTTTTTACGATATTCTATTAAACGACCCCAGATACTAAAATCAGAAAGTGGATCCTGAGGTAACTCTCCAGTATGTCCATGAAGTGTTTCCATAGTGTGTAGCTTAAAGATACTCTCTATTTGGAAGAATGTCAACAAATTGTTAAAATTAGTACATGACACAACCATACGCAAAAATTATCGCCCTGGTTGGATTGGCGGGCAGCGGCAAAAGTTCGGCTGTCGAATATTTGACAGAAAAAGGATTTCCAAAAATTTACTTCGGTGGCGTTATTTATAAAGCCATGGACGAAGCTGGAATTGAAAAAACTTGGGACAATCAACAGCAATTTCGCGAAGAGATTCGTCGCCGCGAAGGCAAAGATTTCGTAATCAAACGCGTCATAAAAAATATCCACGATTTAATAAACGCTGGGCAAAATAAAATCGTTTTGGACGGATTATACACTTGGAGTGAATATAAATTCCTTAAGCACGAATTTCCTGGACAAGTTGTCGTTATTGCTATTGTTACACCGAAATACCTCCGTTATCAACGAATGGCTAAGCGCATAGAGCGCCCAATGCAACCGCACGAAGTTGATCAGCGCGACTGGTCAGAAATCGAGAATTTGGAAAAAGGTGGACCAATTGCTATTGCTGATTATTTCATCATTAACGACGGCAGCCTCGAGCAATTACACCAAAAAATAGACGCCGCAACTCACGACGCCCATTTTTGTAAATCGCCCGAACAGTGTTAATTAGTCCAGATATTCGTAAAGTTTTTTCGCATCTTTGTGCTTACGAAGTTTTGCTAGTGCCTTAGCTTCAATCTGGCGGATTCGCTCACGCGTAACTGCAAATTCCTGACCAACTTCTTCCAAAGTGTGGTTTTTTCCATTATCCAAACCAAAACGCATTCGAACAATTTTCTGCTCGCGATCACTCAAACTTGATAGAATTTCCTGAACTTGCTCTTTTAACAATTGATTTGAAGCGGAATCTTCTGGCGAAACCGTATCTTCGTCAACGATAAAATCTTGCAAAACTGAGTCGTCATCTTCACCATCACGCCCAACGCCAGCATCCAAAGAAGAAATGTCTTGCTTGATCTTAATGACATATTCAATTTTCTCTGGTTCCATATCCAGCTCTTTAGACAATTCTTCAATTGTTGGCTCACGGTTCAATTCCTGTGTCATTCGTCGCTGAGTACGCAGCAATTTATTGATCGTTTCCACCATGTGAACTGGAATACGAATCGTTCGCGCCTGATCAGCAATCGCACGCGTAATTGCCTGACGAATCCACCAAGTCGCATAAGTCGAAAACTTAAACCCCTTATCCGGATCAAACTTCTCAACCGCACGTAAAAGTCCAGTATTTCCTTCTTGAATCAAATCCAAAAAGTCCAAACCACGACCAGAATAACGCTTAGCAATTGACACCACCAAACGCATATTCGCCTCAGCCATCTTATCCTTAGCCTTTTTATCACCCTCGACAATTCGGCGCGCCAAGTCCATTTCCTCTTCAGCGCTAAGTAGTGGGATTTTACCAATTTCCCGCAGATACAGCCTGACCGAGTCATCCGACACGTCGTCCAAATATTGCCCAGTTGTCAACGAATCCAAATCTTCCGATTCTTCTTCGTCTATAAGCGTTGGATCAAAATCATCATCTTCGTTTAAGTTTACTGGCTTCGTCGTGATATCGTCGCTCACTTTTTCTCCTTAATCAGATTATTTAAGCTCTGGCGCAAATTCTGAGACAAAACCTCATCACCCGACGCCTCGGCCTCCCTAAGCTGCGTTAATAATTGATTCTTTTTGTTTTCGCGATGTTTGATTGTTATCTGTCTGACTAGCCGAGCCATCTCTTCGTCCAAGCTTTTTTGCTCCCAATTGGCGTAACGACTTTCACTTTTCAACTGTACTATTTTCACATACTGTTCAATTTTTTGCAAGTCCAGGGGAACTTCACCCAAATCCGCGTCTGGATTATTCCGCAAATAGCCAATTAACTGCCGCGCGTTGTCATCATCCAACATTTCGCCAGAAACCGCCGCCAACCAGCGCCGCACAGATTTTTCACTCGCCGCCAACCCCGCCAGCATATCTTCAGTTTCATCCTGAACCGGAGTCGGTTTTTCTTTTTCAATTTTAGCCTTTTTCAATTGATGTTCAGCGACTTTTTCATTCGACAATTTCGCCTTCAGTGCGGTGATTGACGCGCCAGTTTTTTCAGAAATCACCAACAAATAATGCTCTTGTTCCACTGGATCTTTCAAGCCTCGGACAATTCTCAGCGCAATGGTCGAAAATCTTCGCTTGCCTTCCGCCGACTTCAAATTCTCCATTTCCGCGTATCTAGCAATCACCCAATCCACCGCTGGCTGAGATTGGTCAATCGCCGCTTGCCAAAGCGCTGAATCTTTTTGGACCAATTCGTCTGGATCTTTGACGCCATCAGGTAAGCTCACCACTTCCAATTCCACGCCGACTTCCTGCGCCAAATTGATAGCGCGCTCCGTTGCGTTAACTCCCGCTCGATCGCCATCAAACGCCAAGCGAATCCGCCCCGCCAATCGACTAAGCGACTTCAAATGTTGCGTCGTCATCGCCGTTCCAGAGGTCGCAACCACGTTTTTGATGCCCGCTTGATGACTACTAATCACATCCAAATTGCCCTCAACAATCACCGCCACATCGCTTTTTCGAATCGCTTCCTTGGCTTGATGCAAACCAAAAATATGTCGCGATTTATCAAATAACAGCGTTTGCGGCGTGTTCAAATATTTTGGCGCGCGCGGATCGTCACGAATAATTCTGCCCGTAAATCCCACAACTTCGCCATTGCCATCACTCAATGCCACCATCATTCGCCCGCGAAACAAATCGCCACCAAACCGATTCGACAAGCCAGCGTCCGCCAATTCCTGCTTAGAAAATCCTCTTTTTTCCAACGCTTTCGTCAATGTGTCGCCATTCTCTGGCGCATAGCCAATCAAAAAATCACCAATTGTTTGACGATTTAATCGCCGTTTTTTAACCACATAATCCAGAGCTAATGAATTTTTTACCAAATTCTGCTGATAGAAATTAGCAGCCAGCTTCAGCGCCTCCCTAGCCCTGGCGCGACGCTTGGCTGTTCGTCCGTCGCCATTAGAAAACAAAGTCAGATCAACGCCTGCCTTCCGAGCCAAATGTTCCAGCGATTGACGAAAATCCATTCCTTCCACCATCATCACAAACGTAAAAATATCGCCGCCTTTTCCAGAAGAAAAATCGTGCCAAATCTGCTTTTCTGGACTAACCATAAAGCTTGGGGTTCGCTCATCAGTAAACGGACTTAAACCCTTCAAATTGCGCCCTGCTCGCTTCAACTGAACATACTCACCAATCACATCCTCGATGTTTAGTCGCGCCCGCACTTCTTCTTTGGCATCATTCATATTTTTATTATATCACTCTTTACCTCTGTTATTGTTTGTGGTTAAATAGAAATATGTATCCTGACAATTTGAATAACCAACCTCAAGGTATCGATTATCTGAATCAAATTGCCACACCTCCGCCAGCGGAAGGTTTTGATAAAAAAACCAAAATCATCATCGCTATCTTGAGCTTTATCGGCTTGATAACCCTGATTGCGATATTTGTTTTTTCACAAGATTCCATGCCAAACGCCAACCCGTCACAAGTTGCAGCGCGCGTTAATAAGCTACTCACTATTTCCAAAAAATACAATAATAAATTCCGCTCAACCAGCTTGCAAACCACCAACAGTTCTCTGGTTGCAGTACTGACCACCGCAGACGCCTCAATGGGCGAAGCGCTTCAAGCAACCGGCATCAATTATAAGGAAAAGCAAAAGGACATCCTCGCTCTAGATCCGTCAGAAAAATTAGAGAAAAAATTGGACGAAGCTCTTCTGAACACGCAATTGGATATTACCTATGCCCACGAGATGAATGTGCAAATAACAGATACAATCAACATGATGAAAAAGGTATACAAATCTACCAAGTCAAAAAAGATGCGCGAATGGCTAGTAAAAACTGCTGACGATTTAGAGAATATCCAGAAGCAAATCAATCAAATCATTAAAGCAGATTAAGCTTCCGAGACTAATCGATAGCTCAACCTCGCCAAATCAAAGACCTCTTCGTCAGTCAATTGACCTGAACAAATAATTGTATTCCAATGCTTCTTATTCAAGTGATAACCTGGCAAAACAGTTTCGTACTTTTCTCGTAAATTCTGCGCCAACAACGGATCGCATTTTAGGCTTACTCTGAGAGGTTTTAAACCTTCCGCCACCAACGCCACCATTTTCCCTGTGCCATCATTATCTCGACCAAATTTATACACCGCAATATCCTCACCAAACGGATAATCCAGCCATACGCCCGGCAAACTTAAAATAAATTCTTCAAATTGTTTATGCGTCATACTTTCACCTTTTTCAAATAATATTCAAGTTCCATAATACTGCCGCGGATATCTTCCAGCGCTCGATGATCTTCTGGCTTGGCAAATTTCTTACCGTATTTACCCTCAAACACCACCTTCCACGCGCTCACATCCAACACTCGATAATGTAGTCTTTTTGACAACGTTGACCACCATTGGTCAATGAATCGACGATCTTGGTGAATTGAATTGCCTGCTAACAAAATCTTCGTTTCACCCGCAAAATACTCATCACAAAACGCCAACAATTCGCGTTCTATTTCCGCCAAAGGTTTTCCCGATTCATTCTGCTCCTCTAGCCCGCGTCGCGCTTCCGGATGCTCATTCCAAAAACCAGCATTTCGGTCCAACAACTTAGCCAGCTTTTCCGAATCGTGGAGCACAATTCCTTCATACGTCGCAATTTCCTTAAAATTCCAATCCGTAACAATTGCCGCTACTTCCAAAATCTCATCACGCACTGGATCTAGTCCAGTCATCTCCAAATCCACCCACAAAATCTTTTTCGGCTTAAAACTTGCTTTCATATCTTTATTATACTACTTTTTGACATCGTAGTAATCTCGAGAAACCGCTCTGGCACCTGTCTTAATAGCCTTTCAACAACGTCATCAAACTTTGCCGCACCACCAAGCTTCAGGCGATTTTCTCTTTCAGTCCGAAGGGATTCAAGCACGCCATCAGACGGGACAAAATCCGTCTCATTCACTAGATAATAATACATCTCAATAGCACTCATATCTTCACAACCATATGGTATCATTCCATAAAACTTTAGATTTTCCACATAGCGTTCGGCCAATTCGTCGCTGACTTCTAACGCCTTATCTAGCTGTAGCGCTTGCATGAAATAATCACCCCTTGGATCACCATAAATATCATCTGGCAATTGAACACTCTTGATGGTTGCATAGTCAATCCCCTGAACTTGCATATCAGACAGAAGCCTCACTGCCTTGAGGGCTAATTTATTGCCAATTCGATAGCCATAATCAATGTCGTGTTCAAAAACTGTCGGTCTAATAATATGCTCAGCAGTATCCAACACTGCTTGAGTGCTAGCCAATAGCCTCCAAGCACCGTTGTTCTTGTGTATGAGCACTTGATTGATTGTAAAATCATGCCGCCTCATAAACTCGGCAGTAGATTGTACAGACTCCGCGCCATAGCCATTCATTGCATCACGTGGCGAAAAACGCATTGAAAGATCGCTCGCTACCGCCCGAATCTCATCTGGATCATAATCGCCACCAGCAATAACTTCTTCTAAAATTACCAAATCGACATCGCGAGGAGGCGGTAACTGACGGTCGCTATGAACTAGAGACTCCAAAACCTGACGAGCCGCCCCACCCTTTACACCAATAAATGACGGTAGTTCGTCTAGATCAAAACCCAAATTAGCCCGCTCAATAGCATCGGCAGGTAATTCATATTCATATATTTCATTGCAGCGAGCTTCCGGGTTGCCAGGCTGCTCGCAATCATAATATTTCAGCTGGCAGCTAATTCCTCCAAATTCTACGCGGCGCTCGCCGCTATCAAGCACTTGCAAGGCGCAAGGTTGATGCATCTTCGCCTCTATACCACTCGGAGTCGGGCTTAATTTTTCCGTAATTAATATTATAGCATAAACAATTTAAAAAGTCAATCAAAGAAGTCCTCTCATCACGCACTGGATCTAGTCCAGTCATCTCCAGGTCGATCCATAATATTTTTTCGCCTTACTCATACTATCTATTACACACACGTTATCTGTTTATCTGACCATAAAAAGCTTCTTGCTGCTCGCTCGTTAACACATTCTGCACTTCAGCCCAAACCTTAGCCTCCGCCTCATGGACATTGTGACTATTTACCGCAGACCCGTCTAGGACCTGATGCAATTGACCCTTGGTGATAACTCGCTGATGTTGTAAATCAAACAATACTCTTACTTGTTTATTAGCCTTGTTTTTCATTGCGTCCACTATCAGCGCGATTTGCTCATCTGTTATGGCGGGGATTTTTTGCTGCCGCTCTGGACCGAGTATCAGCGAGCCGACTTTCGGCCGCGTCACACGAACCAAGTCACCATTAGGAGCAACTCTATCACCAAGGGATTCAGACACAGCGCTGCTACTCAAGGCTTGAGCAACTTGATTCTTGGTTACTGGTAAAATTGTGTTGAGTGTGTATCGACGACCATCACGCGCATCATACCACCACGGTAAAGCCAGGGCCAACTTCAACGCCTCCGAGCCCATACGTCGCACTAAGCTGTGCGAACTAATTTCATACTCAGAAATACCACGTTCGCCAGTATGAACATTCTTGTATTGATTAACCATTGTTCGTCCAATGCGCCGACTACCAGTTTTGGCATACAATAATTCCTGAAACCCGCGCACCAAAGCCACCGATATATTGTGTTTTTCCTCGCTGTTTAGTTCACCCATGTCGATATCGTTTGGATTAACCGACAGGCGCCGACATATTTTACTAAATTGATAGTGAATATTATCCGCCTTATTGGGATCAATACCATTAGTCAGGTAGACGTCATTGTCAGTACGACAGCCGTCATAAATCTCTCTGGTTTTCAAAAAAGCATCGTATTCGGCAAAAAAGTCATCTGTTGTATCGGGGCTGACAAATTCCTGGAACAATTCCTTTGGTTGATGCCAGGCGGCAAAGCCACCACCCGAGACGGAGGCTGCCATGGCCGATAATGCCAACACTTCACGTAAGCTTCCCCCATTCTTAATCATTTCTGCTAATGCCCGAGACAACTCTGGTGACAATGGCAAATTATCCATAAACTCACCAATTTTTGTGATCTGCCCCTCTCCATCAATTGCTTCCAGGGTTTCCAGCAAATCGTACGACTCTTGAATAACTTTTTTACTAGCAACAGGATGCATCAGGTATCGGTTCAGATCCTCAAAATCACCATTCAGATGGATAGCCGACAAAACGTTGCGCACAATATTCGTGTGATATATCTCCGGTGGAATATGCTGTTCACGGGACGCAATATCATAAAATCCTTTCAGCTCATCTGGCAAATAAATCTTATCGTAAGATATCGGACGGGCCAATACAAACTTAGCGCCATCAATATCACGACCGCCCCGCCCCGCCTGCTGCATCAGCTCTGCTTGAGTACACAATCGAGGCGGTAGCCCTTCTGCACCTTCTTCGCCAATCTCCTTACTCTTCGTCAGTCCATTCGATAGCACCAAATCAACCTCAGGGATAGTGATTCCAGACTGTCCAGCCGAGGTCGAAACGATGACAAACGACTCATCTTCTGCTGGTTTGGCAGTAAAAATCTCTCGGCGCGCAGCTTCTGATATGCCAGAATGTAGTTTGAAAAATCGTATTTTCCCGGATTGATGGAGAGTATGACGTTTGATTGACGCAATGGTCTCATCAATACTCCTCACGCCTTCAACAAAGATTAGTGATTTTTTCGAGTCCTTACCATATTCAAGGTAGGCCTCGGATACGGTATTCACCTTATCTTCTTCAATATCAATATCATGCGGCCGACCCTCAATGGTTACGACTGTTAGTTCTGACCCGTTAATATCTTCGTACATCGCCTGAGAAACTTCCGTGTCAGGCGTGGCACTAGAAAAAGCCATATGCCATTTGCCGGTATTCTCTATCGATTTTGCCGCCAGAGCGGTAGCAAATTCCATCTCCAAATTGGCTTCATGTATTTCATCAACCAGGATAAGCGTCTTCTCGTCCTGCCAGTCGCTAGAAAATTGTTCCAGCTTTTTCGTAAACGTTGCTGGAGTCATGAAACAGAGCCTAGTGTCCGGCGTCGCTTCAGTGGCACGTCCGTGAATCTTGCCCACCAAGTGATTAGAATATTGTTCGCCAAGCTGTTCACGCAAACTCTTCTCAACATATTCAGTAACATTATCGACGATAACCCGCCGCGGCATCAACACCACGACACGATCAAACCGCTCCAGTGCATACTGAGCGGTTTGTGTCGTTTTACCACTACCCGTCGGTCCGCACAGCCAGGATATTTTACTTTCCGATAATGTGTCTAATATCTCTGCTTTGTGCTTATATGCAGGTAGTTTTTTGTCACCAAGATCATAGTCAGCAAAAGGAGTTTCCGGTAGTTTACTGTACCGTTCCCGCAATTCTTTTAAACGCTGTCGCCTCTGTTCGGGCGGTTCACCATAACTATACGACGGTTGACTGGGTCTTTCACTATTTCGACTCAATAAATGACTACTGCTAGGTTCTTGCGATCTACGTAAATAGCCCGGCCGACGAACTCCATCTTTCACACTACTCTCTCCTTTATACTCACATTGTAGATAGGAGAAAGTAAAATAGCAAACGTAAGCGTCTTAGCTTTTTCTTGTCTAGTTTGTCTAACTTAAAAAACGAATATTTGTATAGCAAATCGCAATTTGTATTACACTGCCGCCCCCCTTTTGCATTTATGTTACTTTTCAAGCGCGCTATGATACACTGGTGTCATGACAAAACGCATCCTACTCAAATTATCAGGTGAACAACTTCAAGGCGAATTCGCCAGCGGCTTTGACCCAAAACGCGCTCGCTGGATTGCTGAACAAATTCGACCAGCGCTGGACGACGGGGCTGAAATTGTAATTATGGTTGGCGGTGGCAATTACGTTCGCGGTAATCAAATCATCGGTCACGGAATTCAACCTGTTTCCGCACATAATATTGGCATGCTTTCTACGCTAATGAATGCTATTGCACTGGCTGACGTATTAAATGACGCAGGACTGCCAACTCGCGCATTATCTACAGTTGAAGTCAATCAATTTATCGACCACTATACTTTCCGACGCGCAATTAGCCATATTAAGAAAAACCGCATCGTTATTGTGGCGTGCGGCACCGGCAGACCATTCCTGACTACTGATACCGCAGCCTTAAACTTAGCGCTAGAAATGCAGTGTGACGCCGTGGTTAAAACAACGAAAGTCGACGGAGTTTACGACAAAGATCCTATGAAATTCCCTGACGCCGTAAAAATTGATCATTTATCTTACCAAGAAGCCCTGACAAATCCTAACATTGCTGTCATGGATAAGGCGGCAATTGGACTAGCAATGGACGAGCATATTCCAGTTGTAATTTGTGATTTGCTTACAGACGGAAATATTCTCCGCGCAACCCGCGGAGAATCAGTAGGCACGCTTATTAGTTAAGGTTTTAATCCTTTTTCTTATCTAATTTATCGAGTTTCAAGAAGTGAATGATTGCATATACAACAAATGCAACGGCTATCAACGTAATTAACGAGCTAACGAATGCGCCGTATAAAAACTCACCTTTACGTCCAGCAACTTCAACTGTGAATGAAGCTGATTGCAACCCTTGCTGAGAACCAACAACCAGCTGCACTAGCGGATCAATAAATGCTGTTACCAATTTTTTCACAGTATCACCAGCTGCGGTACCGATTGCCAAACCAACCGCCATACCGACAACGCCCTGTTCGCGAATAAAATTAATAAATCCAGCCATGTGAGTGTCTTTTATCGCTGCACTTACAATTTTCTTTTCTTTGATGGTGGCAACTTTCGCCGCGGCTTTTACACTCTTAGAAACCAACTTTTTAGCCGATTTGTCGATACTAGGTTTTGCCATAATAAATTCTCCTTTTGTTATTGGATATTATATCTTATTTGGCGCCACGATTCCCAAAATAGCCAATCCGGCCTTAAGAATATCGGCGTAAATTGCCACGATTCCTACACGATGCGCCTCTTTGTCGCTACCAATAACCTGATTTTTCTCGTAATATCGATTAAATTCTTGCGCCAATTCAAACAAATACGTACAGATGTGATGAGGCTCCAGACTCTCCTTAGCACGATCAACCACGTCCACGTACTCACTCAATTTTCTGACCAGCATTTTATCTTCGTCAAACAACTCTGTCGGAAAGGCAATTTCTTTGTCGGATTTAGTTAAAATACCTCGCGCCCGAGCGTGAGCGTATTGCAAGTAACTTCCCGTATTTCCCGTCAAACTTACCGCGTCGTTAATATCAAATATGACGTCACCGCCGATCTTCACTTTCAAGAATTGATAACGAAGCGCGCCAGCAATCACGTCGTCAGTTGGCTCGCCGCCAGCATTTTCAATTGCCTTCTTAAACTCATCGAACAGCCAGCCAATTGTAACAACCTCACCCGTTCGCGAACTCATTTTCCCAGTTGTCAATTTGACCAAGCCAGTTGCGTAATTAAACAATTTTCCTTTCAAGGCTGGAATTGACAATTCACTAGCCGCAATCACGCCGCGGAAGTATGCTGCTTGCTCCTCGCCATTTACTGTAATTGACAAGTCCAAATTCGGGTAGTCCTTATACTTCAACTGGATCAATCCCATATCATGCGCCCCATAAAGACCATTGCCATGAGATCCAATAAACACGTTATCGAACGCGCCGTATTTGCTACCATTAAAAACATACGCACCGTCAGATTTGGTGAACACCTCTGGAGTTTTTTCTTTAATCAAAGATTTGCCCAATTCTTCAGTTTCGCTCTCAACGTAACGTCGCTCAATCGGCACGTTTCCAAGTCGCTCAACATTAGAATCGATTTCGTCAAAACTCCAACTTTTACAGATTTCGTAAACTTGTTTATATAGTGGATCATCCAGGACGAATGATTGCTTAGCTAGTTCATCAATCTCTGCCTTCGCCTCTGGAGATTCTTTCGCCGCACGCGCACCTTCAACGTACATGCGACTCATAAATTCATTTCGCTTATCGGCTGGGATTTCGTTCAATTTATTCATATCGCCGTCAATCTCACGCAGAATCGCCCACATACTTTTACCGACATGCGTCCCAACATCACCGTGATAACTCACTCGATGCACAATTGCGCCGTCAACCGCCAACAGATTAGCCATCGTGTCCGCCAAAATCGCATTCAAAGCGTGTCCGATATGCATAGCCTTAAATGGATTCGGGCAATTGGTTTCAATTACAACCGTCTGACCGGCGCGCTTCGTCGTTGGCTCTTTTTTCAAAGAATTTAGAACGGATTGATCACTCAGTTTTACATTGATAAAACCTGGACCAGCCACGCTTACTTCATTAAACTCTTCTTCCTTGCGCAGATTTTCAGCAATCATCTCCGCAATTTCACGCGGATTCTTCCCTAGCGGCTTAGCCAATTGCAACGCCACATTTGTAGCAAAGTCACCAAATTTCGGATCAGGACGCGTCAATTGTACCGATACATCTTGATCAAAAAGTTGCTTCACTACTTGAGAAATAATCTGTTCCATACTGTCCAGTATACAACAGAGGTGGATTATTATCTAGCTAAATCCCTACGCTGTTTCGTCAAGTTCTTCCAGTTCCAGGCTTAATTTCGTCGCCGAACTTGGGCTAGATCCTTTCACGTGTTGCAATACATATGTCAATGCCGACATATCGTCTCGACTCAATATGCCTTCGGTAAGTCTGTGAATATCTTTTTCTTCAGCCATTTTATTCCTTTTTGTTTTAATTTTTTATACAGTAAAATGATATCACATTATTTTTATTTTGTCAATAACTAAGACTTCGGTGCCGCTCGCTAGGCTTTATTTTTGTCTGATCGACGCCTATATTCTTCCGCTATAACCCTACCTATTTCGCTGTCTTTTAAGTACTCTTTGCATGACGACAATAAACGCTCGGATGCATCAGAATCCTTCATCTCTAGCGCCTTTCTATATGAATTACTAAACGCCGCAAACATACCATCCTCATCCTCCATAACTCTGATGGTAAGTTTCTTATCCTCTGACGATACGTAAACAAATATCAATTCTGCACCAGATTTTAATGCCGTATGAATCGCCGCAGATCCCATTTCACTGCGAGGCTTTGAACCTACTGAGTCATCCGCTGAATATCCAGCCAAAACCAAAGATCCACCATCCTCAACAAATTTAACCGCTTCTTCGTAATGGTCTGTTGAAAAGTGAACCGGTTTTTTACTCTTTTTATCTACCCATTCATATGGCACACCAAAAAAGTTTTTAGCGCCAAACGCAAGATATTGTATAGCCTCTAGGTTGATTCCGCCAACGCCCTTCTTAATCCAATCTCTATTAGTCGACGCTATGCCAATATTAATTTTGTTCAACAAAGACGCCAAATAACTAGCCGTAGGAACATCCTCTCCATTGAAATGTGTTGGCGCTATAACACTTCCCCTACCTTCTTCTTTGGACTTTTTGGCGGCTTCAATTAAAATATCTTCGCCAATTATTTCAACTTCCTTTTTGCCATGCATTAAGCCCATCAACAGCTTAAGTCCAGGGGAAAGTCGAACGTCTGTTTCTGGCAGTCCCAATTCTTCTCCAGCTGCCTCAAGTTTTTCTACCGCCGAATTGTTAGTTAGTCCAAAAGGTTTGCTGTGCTTTTCTCGTCTACCACGCACCCATTTCTTAAGAGAACCAAGCGCAACCGACAGAGAAAAACCCTCTCTCTGTGGCTCAGTTTCTTTTACGTCAATATCAGACTCTTCAGCGATGCCTGGATGGAAGACTTCATCGAACAATTTTTGTTCTTCTGGGGTTGGGGTAAACTTATCTATTCCTGCAGTCATTTTAACTATCTCTCCTTATTACGCAGCCAATACCGGATCATATTTATCACGCATATACCCTAATATCGCCTTCCCACCAAACGCTTCCAATATGCGACACTGCTCTTCACGAGCCGCCTTTGAGTAAGACGCTTCATGCGAAACATTGGCATAAGCTTCAACTTCATCAGGACTAGGCTTAATAATCTCACCAAATACCAGTCGCACAGTTTTTTCACCTAAATACTGTTTTAGATGTATCGCATTGTCATTAAATTGGTCTGGATTTCTCTTCTGACCCTCAACCTGCATAAGTACAGGAATTATAGTAGCACCCGTCGCCAGGCTTAGATGAGGAGCTAATTTACCCGCCTTTTCTGGCAGTTCACCGTCATTTTTTATCCCAATATTGCTCATCGGGTTATGTGCTGCAGTAATAACAGAAAGTCCACTATCTGTTATTTTTTCTTGCAGACCTAAGTAATCGTCACCATTAAACGGCAACGCGTACTTATTATCAATGGCACCTTTTTCCGCAGATGGATCTCTTCCATACGGAACCTGAAAAAAGTTATCCATCCCAACAAGTTCATATGGTATCCTCTGATGCCAAAGATCCATATTAGTGGAGGCTACTGTCATGCCTATACGTCTAAACCCAGAAACTACGCTAGCAACAGTCGAAACATCAACGTCCGTTAGGTGACTCGCAGCAAATATAACACCCTTGTTTTCCTCGGTTTTCTTAGTTGCCTTAAAAAGATTATCAGCCCCCTCAACGACAACATCCCCCACATTACCAAAAAGCAAATCAGTAACCAATTCAAGAGGAACGCGCAGTCTTCTTGGGCTCGGATCATACAGACCTTCAGATGCGCCCTTTTTAGCGTACTGTTTAATCTCTTTTATAGCCTCAGATCCTGAAAAAGTCTCAATTTTTTTCACGATGCTCTTAATTATACAACATAATTGGCTATGCTGTCAATAGTAAAACGCTGCTCGAAACTCTATTCGCAACCGTCACAAATAGTCAAACTTGCTGGGTCAACTGGTGCTGCAACAGTACCGTTCGACTTTGCTTGATCGTCAGCCGCTTCCTGCGCTGCTTTAAGAGCTGCGTCAATGGCACTCAATTTCTCTTCCAAAGTCATGTCATCAGTAATAATCTGATTTGCGTTCATTTTCATTTTCCCCTATATTTAGTAGTTACTTAACCAATTTTACGCTAGATATAGCGCTTATGCAATAAAATGCAGCCAATTGCCCGTTGTAGTTTTTTCATCAAGTTCGCCAATTGGCGCAACGTATATTTGCGGATTTTCACAGCGTGGCATAAAATCAGCCAACTTCTCTTTATAAGCTGCCATTGCCGCCTCTTTCTCAGATTCTGGAAGTTCAGTCACGTTAGTTTTTAAGAAAACTGCTCGCTTTTTATCATCCCAAACCACAAATTCCGCCTTACCGTTTCGAAACGCATTTTCTGAATGGCGCGCAGTCGGCTCTGATATCCAAATTATAGAATCACCCAATCGTGCAAAGTGCAGCGGCGTCACCAAAGGAGTTCTATCAACATTCACCGTCGCCAACGCACCAACTTCGACTGTATCTAATATTTCTTTCGCTAATTCGTTCATATCATCAACTCCCATTACTTCGTGGTATTAACTTCGTAACTAGTGTTTGTGCTTTCAAAGAAATTCACCAATTCCAGCGTATCATTGGCGGCTGCCATCCATTTGGCTGGATTTGGCACGTTATATTCAGGCTCAAAACCTAATTCCTGCAAGCGTCGGTCGGTCATATGCATAACGTATTGGTTCACATAATCAGCGTTCAATCCCAAAATTCCCTTTGGTAGCATATCTTTGTTATAAGCCTTCTCAAGCTCCACTGCCTGCAGAATCAAGCCACGGATTTCCTCGGCAAATTCCTGCGTTTGCAATTCTGGGTTCTCGTCCAAAATCGTCAAAAGCAGATTGATACCAAACGTCAAATGAAGATTTTCATCGCGAGTAATCCAGTCTAGTAGTGAGCCAACATTGCGCAACAAATTACGCTGACGGAAACTCATGCCAACCATAAAGCCTGAATAGAACCAAATTCCCTCCAGCACAATGTTATACGCTACCAAAGACCTAACAAAATCTTTCTTGCCTTCCAGCGAATAAATATCCAAATTCGGATCAAGCATCACGTCCAAATGTTTATTCTGGAAGTCAGCCTTATCCGCCAATGATTTTTTACCAAATCCCGCAGCATAAATTTCCTCGCGATCAAATGGAAATGTCTCAATAATGTATTCAAACGTCATGAAGTGGTTGGCTTCTTCCCACATCTGTTTTGACAAATATAGTTGAGCTTCCGCCGCGTTCACATATGGATAAATGCCAAACGCCAATGATTTATTGATCAATAACTCGTTTGGATTCAAATAGCTAATAACTGTTTTCAATGCGTGTTTTTCGTCGTCTGACAATTTTTCAAAATCCGCCAAATCCTGAACTAATTGGACTTCGTTTGGAAACCACGTGTTAGCCACTGCTTGATTATAAAGATCATACGCCCAAGGGTAACGAATTGGGTGAAGTGATAATCCATCGCGTAATCCTGAACCTAAAATTCCCATCTTAATTTCCTCCTTATTTATTAATTTTCGCAAATCCAAATCCGCGCACTTTACTATTTGTACGGACTTTTTGTTCTGCAATTTTATCAACTGAAACTGTTGTCTGCTCCGACTGATGACGCGGCTTAACATGCAGATAATATGTCGTCTTCAAGCCACGCTTCCACGCTTCCGAATAAATCTTCACATATTCATCAATATCTCGCGTCTCCAGATACATATTTCGAGAAATCGCTTGATCGACCCACTTCTGAGCCCTAGCCGCCACCTCAATAAATGCGTACGGACTAAGCTGGAAACTTGTTTTATAAACATCCTTGATATTCTGAGGAATGCCATCAATATCTTGAATATCGCCTTGAGCCGCAAAAATCTCATCCTTCAAATTGTCCCACAAACCAAGCTTCTTCAAGTCGCGAACTAAATTATGGTTCACTTCCAAAAACTTACCGTTCAAAGTCGAGCGACTGAAAATCTGCGCAAATTGCGGATCAATTCCAGGAGTCGTTCCCGCCACGTGACCAATGTTAGCCGTCGGCGCAATTGCCATAAGAGTCGCATTTCGCATTCCCTTCTTCACTTTCTTTCGCAAACCATCCCAGTCTAGTCGCGCCTTTTGGTCTATTTTCACCTTCACGCCGCGATCTTTTGATAGCTTATCAATCGTATCAATTGGAAGAATTCCCTTACTCCAACCGCTGCCTGCGAATGTTGGATAGCTGCCCAATTCCTTCGCCAGGTCAGCCGATTGATCAATGGCGTGATAACTAATAAACTCTGTCAATTGATCAATCAAATCGTACGCTTCTTTCGATTCGTAGCAATAACCCAATTTTTCCAACACGTCAGAAAGACCCATAATCCCGAGGCCAATTGCTCGAGTTTGCTGATTCGAATACATCGCTTCTGGAATTGGAGTTTGAGTGATGTCGCACAAATTGTCCAATTGTCGCACTGCCGCACGAGCCGCTTCTTTCAATCTATCCCAGTCCCAAGTTTTATCCTCACTAAGAAATGCCGACAAATTAATGCTCACCAAGTTACACGTTGCAATATTATTTTTATCCTGCGGTAATGTAATTTCCGTACACAAGTTACTGAGGTGAATTGTACCCGTATTGTTATTTAACGCACGCACGTTAATCGTATCTTTCCAAGTTAGCCACGGATGAGAAGTTGCTTGTAGGCTAGTCAAAATGCGCTTAAATTGCTGACGAGCTGGAACTTTATCAAATGTTCGCAACTTCCCAGCTTCCGCCATCTTGATATATTCTTTATATCGCGCCGAAAATTCTTCGCCGTATAGTTCTGTCAAATCTGGAGTTTCTGCTGGATCAAACAAATACCAATCTTGATCTTTTTCTACTCGCTTCATAAATTCGTCAGAGATAAATACCGCAGTATTCGCAAATCTGGTTCTTAGATATGGGTCACCAGAGTTTTGGCGAAGGTCAACAAATTGATCAAAATTAAGGTGCCAGTTTTCCATGTAAATTGCAGCTGCACCAGCCTTTTTACCCTTACGAGAAACCGCAAAAAGCGCCGTATCAATCATCTTCATAAATGGAATTGGGCCAGTCGATTCAGTGTTGGTGGTTTTAACTGGACTGCCCGCTGCACGTAGCTTTGTAAAACCAATGCCAATTCCGCCCGTACCTTTAGCAATCCACATTGTGTCGCGAACAGCCTTAGCAATTGACTCCATGTCATCATCGACATTAAGCAAGAAACAGTTACTGAGTTGCGGGAACGAGCCGCCAGCATTAACTCGCGTTGATCCACCCGGAACGTACTCCAAATTGCTCATGTGATTATAAAACTCAATCGCTGCAGTCGTTGGGTCAGATTCGTTATAACTAAGCCCCATAGCAATTCGCATGTGCGTAAACTGAGGTGTTTCAATTGGCGAGCCGTTTTGCTTGCGAAGAGCGTAGCGATTTTTATTGGTCACCACACCCAAATATTTACTCAAATCATCACGTGCTGGATCAAGTTCTGCCGCCAGCTTTTTCAGATCAAATCGACCGTCAGTCATGCGCTTATCCAACAGCCCTTCTTTCACCGCCGCCTTAACGAACTTCGGAAATTCGCGCGCATGAAGCTTTTTCAATTCTTCCGCCGTCTCATAATCGCCCAAAATCTGCTTATAGACAGTTTTCAGTAGCAATCGTGCCGCGATTTTATCATAGTCTGGGTCGTCCTTAACGTTTTGCAAAACTGTTTGAATGACAGCCTCGTCCAATTGCTCGGTTGTAATTCCATCAAATAATGTCAATTGTAATTCAGTCGCCACCTGAACAACCTTAGAAATTTGGTCCGGCAAACCTTCACACGCTTTTAAAATAGCCGTATTAATTTTATTAGCATCAAACGGTTCTTTTGTTCCGTCGCGTTTGACTACGTTAATTTCTTTCACATACCCTCCTTAATTTTCCCCTCTTAAAAACAAACCACCAACACCTCATCTGGTGGCCTGTCTTCGTAGCTTGTGTTTTTTGTTTATTTATGGGCTCGCTATATATATAGCGTACAATAATAACTATAGCCGCTATATCTAGTGTTTTGCAAGCTATTTAGTAAAAATTACAACCTATTTATTTCACGACCAGATGAGCCGCCCCTGTCTACGATTTTTTAACAAAACAATCTATAAAACTACCGAAATAAAATAGCCTATTTTAGATCTAGCGTTATTCTAGTTTTAGAATATAATAATAAGTAGAATAAAGCGAGGTAAAATGGATTATATTTCGGCAAAAGAAACGGCTGTAAAATGGGCTATTTCTCAAAGGAGAGTAGCTGCTCTATGTTCTGAAGGACGAGTTATTGGTGCTGTATTCGCCGGGAATACATGGATAATTCCACATAATGCCATTAAGCCACTAGACGCTCGGACAAAAGAAGCGTCATTAACCAGCACCAGAGCAAAACCTTTCTTAAAATGGGCTGGAGGTAAAGGACAATTACTCAAGGAGATCGAACAATATTACCCATTCTCCAAAGACACTACTATTACAAAATACGCAGAACCGTTTGTTGGTGGTGGCGCGGTTCTTTTTGATATTTTGAATAAGTTCAAACTTCAGGAAGTCTATATTAGCGACATCAACGCCGAACTAATAAACACATATACTGTCATCCGTGACGACATTGACGCACTATTAGGAGTCTTAAGACACTTTGAGAATAATTATTTAGCATTAGACAACGATGATCGCAAAGAAGTCTATCTAGCCAAGCGCGCACGTTTTAACGAACTTAAGTCCAAAAAAGAAAACAGAATTGAGCTAGCTGCCTTAATGATATTCCTTAATAAAACCTGCTTTAACGGCTTATATCGTGTAAATCGTAAGGGTGAGTATAACGTACCGATGGGTGCGTACAAAAAACCGATTATTTGCAACGAGCATAATTTAAAGATAGTATCCAAAAAACTACAAAACGTAAATATAGTATGCGGTGATTACAAGAAATCCGGCGACTTCATAGATAACAAAACGTTTGTCTATTTCGATCCGCCATATCGTCCACTAACTCCGACCGCAAGCTTCACTTCCTACACAGAAGGTATGTTTGACGATAAAAACCAATTAGAACTTGCGAAATTCATTCAAGAACTAGACAAAAAAGGCGCCAAGATAGTCGCAAGTAATTCCGATCCGAAGAACACTAACAAAGATGACAACTTCTTCGATAAAGCTTACGCAAAACAGAATATAAGACGCGTATCCGCAACGCGTATGATAAATCGAAATAGCGACAAACGCGGAAAAATTAACGAATTATTAATATCAAACTTTTAAAGAGAGGAACAAAATGAAAAGGAATTTTAATGAATGGCTAGGGGGATTTCGAGAAAGCATTGCCGACTATGGCTACTATATCGACTTTCCAAAGATTTATAAAAACGTAGATGCTATCAAGATAGAACTAAATATCTTGAACACGCTTGTCGGCTCACAGAATATAGAGCAAGAGTTCGACAATCTTATCGCGAAATATCCAGAAACATTAAAATGTATTCCTATCTTGCTAGCGATTCGTTCTAACGAGATTTATGCTATAGATGAAGACGGTGAATATAACTATAACTTCAGTAAAATGAATTATTCCGCCGAACAATATAAAATCTTTATGCGAAAGACTGGTCTATTCGACCTTATCACGAATCATATTATCAACAACTTAGTAGATTATGCTACTGGTATAGAAACCGGACTAGATTCCAACGGTCGCAAGAACCGCGGCGGTCATTTAATGGAAAATCTCGTAGAAGGATTTATCCAGAAAGCTGGCTACGTCAAAGACAAAGACTATTTCAAGGAAATGAACCTTAGTAAAATTGAGAATAAGTGGCGCATTGATCTTTCTGCCATTTCCAACCAAGGCAGTACCGAAAAACGTTTTGATTTTGTAATTAAAACCAATAATAGCATCTATGGAATCGAGACTAATTTTTATGGTAGTCGTGGCTCCAAGCTTAACGAGACGGCTCGTAGCTATAAAACGCTTGCACTTGAAGCTAAGATGATAGATGGCTTTAAATTCGTATGGTTTACCGATGGGAAAGGCTGGAATAGTGCCAGAAACAACCTAAAAGAAACATTTGATATATTGGATGACATTTATAATATCAACGACCTTGAAAGCGGTGTGATAGAGAGATTTTAGTTTATATGTCCGACAAAAAGAAAGAGATAAAAAAATGGGAGCCAGACGATTTTGAGCTAGAAATGACCAGCGTCTGGAGTTTTCCTAATCGCGGTAACTGGGCTACCCACGATGCAAAATGGAGAGGAAATTGGTCACCGTACGTTCCAAGAAATATTCTGCTTCGCTATTCAAAAGAGGATGACTGGGTATTAGACCAATTCGCCGGTGGCGGCACCACATTAGTGGAGGCAAAATTATTAAACCGTAACATTATTGGAATGGACGTTAATCCAGTCGCACTTCAAAGATGTCGTGAAAAAGTTAAATTCAAACATGAGGGCGCAGACGGCATAGTTAAGGTGTTGAAATGTGATGCACGAAACTTAAAACCACTTCCTGACGAAAGCATCGACCTAATATGCACACATCCGCCATATGCAAATATCATCCACTACAGCAAAGACCAAGATATTCCACAAGATTTGTCAAACTTTAAAGTTAATGAATTTCTAGAACAAATGAAAAGTGTAGCATCAGAAAGCTACCGTGTATTAAAGTTTGGTAAATTCTGTGCAATTCTAATGGGCGACACGCGCCAAAAAGGTCACGTAATTCCGCTAAGTTTTAAAACAATGCGAGTATTCGAAGAAGCCGGCTTTACACTAAAAGAAATCGTCATGAAAGAACAACACAACTGCCGAGCAACCGGTTACTGGAAAACGAATAGCATAAAATATAATTTTCTTCTGTTGGCGCACGAATATTTATTTGTTTTTGAAAAGGCAAACTATGGCGGTCGATAAAAGAAAGCTTATTTTAAATGACTACTACCAAAGTAATTGCCTAGTGGAAAGAGCAGAAATTTTTGAAAATCTGTATCTAGGCAATAGTGGTTTTAATATAGAGCCATATCAACCAAGCTCTACAATAATCGAAATATACGAAGACACACCGAATGATTGCAAAGTAATTTTTGCGTGTATTCACGATCGACTAAACAAACTACTCGATTTTATGCATGAAAAAGTACGCAAAAATCGTCATTTCAATGCCGCACAAAGTCGGGAATTATCTTTGCTTATTAAAAGTGTTTTTTCCTTGGAAAAGAATCTGGATGAAGTGGGCGTAGGCGTAGAAATAAGAAAAGATTATGCAAACTGGATGTCTCGATGTCTTGAATTTCTACGGGATAGCGGTGGTAGCTATATTCCAGAAGAGCTTGAACTACCGGAAATAGAAAAATATGAGCCAGTTCTCTTGATAAAAGATGTAGTTACGGAAAAACGACTCAAAAATACGGAAGTAACCTTTTCAAGTCAATATCAGAAGGACCAATCGGAACTAATGCTAGCTATGATAAAAACAGATGCAGTAAAAGCCATCGGAATGGCAAAAGAATATATTGAGACCTGTCTTCAGGGTATACTAGACAGCAAGATAGAAGAGGATGTTAACAAATTATCAATAATACAATTGATGTCAAAAGCTAGAGACTACTTCAAATTAAATAGGTCAGAGTTAAAAGAAATTAGAGCTATTATCAGCGGTCTATCTCAAATCGTGAACGGAATCGCGGAACTACGAAATAATAAAGGCAGTGGACATTCCCATACTAGCAAAATACCAAAACCGACAGCTATCGAAGCAAGGCTGGCGGTAGATGCCGCAATAACTATAGTCAACTTTTATTCGGAATTATCCCTGAAACAATAGTAATCCAAGTCCTTGCCAATATAATCTAACGAACAGACTAAATTTATCTCAGAGTCAATTAAGGTTAGACTTTGTAAGGTTTTTAATACCATTCTCGACTAGTGTAATTCCAAAAACACACTTGGCGGAAGGAGAGGGATTCGAACCCTCGAACAGATTGCTCCGTTACACGCGTTCCAGGCGTGCCAGTTCAACCACTCCTGCACCCTTCCTTGTTGATAATTATACCACAACTTTATTGCCCCTTATGGTTGCACTTACTGACGTTCATTCTCTATAATAAGTCAAAGATGAAAGAAACTATTCCACCACGCATTAGGCTTGTTAATGTCACCAAAAAATTTGGCTTTGGTGATGCTGAGATTCGCGCCTTAGATAATGTCGATTTAACCGTTAAAAAGGGCGAGTTTATTGCTATTATGGGACCAAGCGGTTGCGGAAAAACTACTTTATTAAACACCCTTGGACTATTAGACCAGCCATCAGAGGGCGAATATTATCTGGACGATGTCGCTGTTGACAATCTGAGCTCACGACGACGCGCCAAAATTCGCTCCAAACACATCGGCTTCGTTTTCCAGAATTTCAATCTTATTCCTCGTCTGACTGTAATTGAAAACGTGGCGCTGCCGCTAACGTATAAAGGACTCGGGAAAGTCAAACGACTCCAGGAAGCTAGCCGCATTCTGAAAACTTTTCATCTGGGACAACGTGAATATTACATGCCACATCAATTATCTGGCGGTCAGGTTCAGCGCGTAGCAATTGCCAGAGCGTTGGTTAATAGTCCGTCAATTATCTTAGCCGACGAACCAACAGGAAATTTGGATAGCAAATCGAGTCATCTCATTATGGAAGAGTTGTCCGACTTACACCGTCGCGGCAATACTATAATTATGGTTACTCACAACCCAGAATTGACTCATTATGCCAGTCGCGTTATCACCATGCTGGACGGAAAAATCGACACTGACGAGCATAAGGAAAAGCGCAAGTTCACTAAGAAGTTAATTGTAGACGATGAAAAAGAAGAAAAACCTAAGAAGCAAAAATCTTCAAAGAAATCGAGGGCGAAAAAATCGTGAAAATATTAGTAAAAAATCATTTTGAGAACGCTACTCAGGCGCTACGAGCTAATCGTGGACGAACATTTTTGACAATTGTAGGCGTAGCTATTGGAATCGCCAGCATCACCATGGTTCTATCTCTAACTGGCGGATTTAATCACCTATTCGGCGACAATTCCAACCAATCATCCGCTCCTGTCGCCATTGTTAAGTCTGGCAATCAAAAAGCCGTCCCGAATCTGCTGACCGAATCCGACAACACAACGACGGTCAACACATTGACTGAAACGGACGCCAGAGATATAGGGAAAATTGCCAATACGAAAGCCGCGCCAATTGCTTTCCTACACGCCGAGCTGCGCGCCCGCGAAGGTAAAGTCGATATCCAAAACGCTGCATTAATCGGCAGTACGGAATCGCTAAAAGACGTCGCCAATTTGCAAATTGCTACTGGGCAATTTATTAACGACATCGGCGGAGTTGTCGTCGGTCAGCAATTGTCGGTCGATTTGTTCGGCACCGAAAGGTCCATCGGAAACGTTATTTACATCCGAAATCAACCATTGACTGTTGTTGGCGTGTTGAAGAATATTGAAAATCCAGCCAGTTATTTGGACGTGAATTTTAATAACGCCGCCATTATTCCATTGTCTGTGATTAAAAAATTCACCCAAGGCACGCCGCAGATTCAGCAAATCATCGTGACTACCAAAGACCAGAAAAACCTCAAATCAGTCATAAAATCGGCTGACGATATTTTGAAGAAGAATCATGATAGCGATAAGAATTATCGAATCGTTTCTGGCGAAGAGATAAACGAAAAGAAGTCTAATGTCGCGAAATTCCTCTCGATAATCTTAACTGTCATCGGCATTATTTCTCTGTTAATTGGTGGAATAGGCGTTATGAACGTGATGCTTGTCAATGTCGCCGAGCGCCAGCGTGAAGTCGGCGTCAGACGAGCCGTCGGCGCCACGGGCTGGGACATCATCAATCAGTTCTTAATCGAGGCAGCGATCATCGGATTCCTCGGCGGAATATTGGGCTACGGGTTAGGCTTGGCGGGAGCTTATATTGCCAGCTTATATTTACCGCTCACACCTTATATTTATTGGCAGACAGCCGTCTTATCAATTGGACTATCAATAATCATCGGCGTAATTTCTGGCGTATATCCAGCAGCCCGCGCCACTAGACGTGACCCTATCGAATCTCTACGATATTAAATTAACTAAGTTCCGCTTTCAATTTTTCAATCAGCTGAACTGGTCCGGGATTAACTCCATTAAGAATGGCTGTGTAAATACTAGCCGCGTCAGCCAGCACCAAGCCCCACAGCAATTGTTCCATAAGCGTCTTCCCTCGAAGCTCCAGTACGTGCGCCTTTGGTCGCTTACCACTCAACAAACGATCACTCAGCTCCATTCGCTCGCGGATTCTGTCCCGCTCCAAATTGCTACGAATATCAAAAACCGTAAACGGCTTCTCTACTGGATGCGACGACCAACCGATGAACTCGTTATGATTAAATTCTGGATATTGATTCGAGAACGCCAAATTCTTCGCCGATTCATTCCAGCTGATTTTCCACTTATACGCCAGCGGCCAAGTCAATTCACCACCAAAAACAACCAGCGTCTTGCCAATTGTTAATTTCGCAATCTGCTTTGCCAAATTATCAGCTTCTGGCGTTTTGGCTGTCCAATTAGATATCTCGCCCGCCAACCAATCAGCACTATTTTTTACCTGATCATACAAATCATTATCAATCACCCAAAAATGTTGCAATAGTTTCAATAATCCTCGCAGATGATAAACCGTCGACATTCGTGGCTGTGCGCCAGCTGGAACTTGGGCGTAAGTTACGTTGTCATTCTTCGCTCGCTCAATCAACGCCCCGCCAGTCGACATAGCCGCCAAACACGCCTTCTTCTCCAATGCTTGCTGATAACAACTCAAAGTCTCCTCGGTATTGCCCGAATGACTAACCGCAATAACCAACGTTTCCTCGCCCACAAATCCCGGTAAATCATAGCCCTTCACCACTTCAAGCGGAATGTGCAACCAGCCCGCGGTCAAAACTCGAACCATATCAGCCGCTAAAGCCGAACCGCCCATTCCCGCGATCACAATATTCTTAAAATCTCGACGCTGATTCGCACCTTCGTGAATCGACACTTCATATCGAGCTTGTTCTGGAATATTCAAAACGCCGCTCAAAACGTCGCCTGGATCATATTGTTTTATCACATTCATATCATCTAACATCTTGCGCTCCTTGATTAACTCATGTTATAGTGTAACATATATAAGCTTAAACAATTTAATATATAAGGTGGGTTATAATGGATTCTCAAGCTAATCAATCATTCAGTGACGACCAAGAACTGGCTAAGGTATTAGCTGGTGTATCACAAGATACAGACAATAATTTACAATTCGAAGAAACAAATGCTACAGCTTCACCTGTAATTAATCCTGCAACCATCTCACCAGACCCTGTCGCTACAGACCAGAGCAATGAGCCTGCTACTGACATAACGAAGCCTGCCGCTCCAGAGCCAGTTACGCCAACTCCAGTGGTCAGCGCACCAACTCCAACTGCAACTGCAGATCCTGCGCTTGATACGATTAAGCAAACTGCCTTGAACGAGTTGCGTCCATTGGTCGACAAACTAGACGTTTCTCCAGAAGAAAAGTTTGATACTTACCTATTGCTTCTTCGCTCTACGGACGATAAAACTCTGATCGCACCAGCACACGACGCTGCCGTAGCTATTGTTGACGAAGCTCGCCGCGCTCAGGCTCTCCTGGATATCATTAAAGAAATCGACTATTTCTCAAATCCTCGTTAAGCCATTTCTCCAAAATAAAAACCCGCCATTTTCGGCGGGATTTTTATTGCTCGGGGCAGATTTACATCATACCCATTCCCGGCATACCACCAGGAGCAGCTGCAACTTCAGCCTCCGGAATGTCAACCACCAAAGCGCCCATAGTTGCCGCAATTGACGCAATTGACACTGCATTTTGAACAGCTTCTTTAGTCACGCGAGCTGGGTCAATAACGCCAGCCTTCTTCACGTCAATCAGACCATCTTCTGGCTTCATAACGTTAACGCCGAATCCAGGTTTGCCAGATTCAACTTGAGCAAGCAACGCGTCGGCATTCAACCCAGCATTTTTCATAATCTGCAAGAACGGTTGCTTCAGAGCGTCTTTTAGGATTTGTCGACCAACCGACAAACTCTCCGCGCCGCTAACTTTTAGATTGCCAGCCAAATTGACCAAAGTTACGCCACCACCAGCGACAATTCCCTCAGCCAAAGCCGCCTTAGTAGCCGCCACAGCATCATCAACGCGGAATTTCTTTTCATCAATTTCCGTCTCAGTCGCGCCACCAACCTTAATAACCGCAACCTTGCCAGACAATGCCGCGGCACGCTTGTCGAATTGCTCTTTCTCATACTCACTAGAAGCATTTTCCGAAAGCGACTTAATCTCAGCAATTCGCTCCTTCACACCTGAAGGTTTGCCTGCGCCTTCGATAATTGTCGTTTCGTCTTTTCCGACAATCACCTTGCGCGCCGAACCCAAAACTTCTAAGCCAGCGTTTTCGAATGTCAATCCGTGATCTTCAGAAATCACAGTTGCGCCAGTCAGCACAGCGATATCACGAAGAACATCCTTGCGACGGTCGCCGAAACTTGGCGCCTTAACGGCTACAGTATTGAATACGCCCTTCAATTTGTTCAAGACCAAAATACTCAATGCTTCGCCTTCAACTTCATCAGCAATCAGAACAACGTCCTTTTTACCGCTTTGTGCCAATTTTTCCAACATTGGCAAGAATTCCTGCACGCTAGAAATCTTCTTATCAGTGATTAGAATTGCTGGCTTTTCGTACACAGCTTCCTGGCGACCCGCGTCAGTAACAAAGAATGGACTCACCCAACCCTTGTCCAAGCTAAAACCTTCGACAACTTCAGCTTCCAGCTCCAAACCTTGACCAGCCTCAACAGTAACCACGCCGTCTTTGCCAACTTTCTCGATTACGCCAGCGATCAATTTACCAATTTCCGCATCTCCCGCCGAAATCGTAGCAACTTCAGCCACGCGGTCAGACTTGCCTTCAATCGGCTCAGCCAATTTGTTCAATTCTTTAACAATTTCCGCGCCAGCTTGCTCGATGCCTTTCCTAAGTTCCATCGGATTATGTCCAGCCGCAATCAATCGATTTGCCTCTTTCAAAATCGAGTATGTCAACACCGTTACAGTCGTCGTGCCGTCGCCTGCTTGCTTGTTCAAATTCTTAGCAGCCTGTTTGATTAAATCGGCACCAACTTTATAGCCCAGCGTTTCGTCATCGTTTTCTGGCAATTCAATTCCTTCAGCCACAGTTACACCGTCATGAGTAACAGTTGGACCGCCAAAACCCTTCGCAATCACAACATTGCGACCCTTTGGACCGTAAGTTACCTTAACTGCGTCGTATAGCGATTTAGCACCGCCAAGCACGCGATTTCGCGCATCGTCATCATAAAAAACTTTTTTTGCCATAATTAAACTCCCCTTTTTATCCAACAACCGTTGCTAAAATATCTTCTTCGCGAACAACCAAATATTCCGTGCCGTCAATTTTCAAATCCGTAGTCGAATATTCTTTGTAGACAATTCGATCACCGACTTTGACGTTCTTCACATCGCCGCCAACTGATTTAACTTCCGCAACTACTGGCTTTTCTTTAGCGTTATCAGGCAAGTAAATTCCGCTCGCTGTCTGAGTCTTTGCTTCTTCACGCACCGCTACAACACGGTCGCCAAGAGGCTTAATAGGTGTACTCACGTTATCCTCCATTTCGTTAACAACGTATCTATTGTAACGCACTAATTTAGCACTCGTCAAGTGTGAGTGCTAATTACCTCCTACGCCTCGACTTTCTAGATTTTTTACAACGGTCGTGGTAATATTCACACAGAAGTAGGTAGCGCCACCCGTATTGGATGGGAAAGCGGACCTACTTCTTTTTATGACGGCTGTCTTCTTTCCTAGATATTTCTTCAAGTTCTTCCTTATAAAGTGAACACACCCTTTTAACAGCGTTATCACTCGGCATTAAATTGTCTCCATATAAACCAAAGTCACCCCGTCTATGATCGAAACCAGACCAACTAGCGTGGTATCCCTCATCACGGTCACTATTATTAGCATTCCGCGCAGAGTCTGGCGTTGATTTTATATCAAGACCAATTGTATTACCCTTATACTCAACTATAAGATCTATTCCAGCAAGATCATCGTCAATGCTAGTCGTATGAACAGCCCGCACTCCCTTAGTTTTCCTTAAAGCTATTTCAGCAGCGATTTCGTGACGCATACCATTGATCACGTGATCTAAGAATTTATATGCATTTTCAATTTCCTCATCGCTATAGCCAAGGCAATCCATAGCGTTCTGAACGTCCGATATAAGATCTGATTTGCGAGTATATTGCCCTTCGCTAATTATGTCTCGTACAACTTTATTAAAAGCTACAACTGTCTCTTTTTCTTTTATCTTATTATTGCGCTCATAAAATACCCCATTCCTATAAGATTCAAGTTTTTCTTCCGCGCAAATCCAATAAGGCATCCTTTGTATCAACTCTAGTATTTTATATTCCGGTGCTTTATCCGTGTCACCTCTCTCTTTTAAAATATCATCCGCAACACCTGACGCAACATATCTATCCACTAATCGATATGAACTTTCCGGATTAAACTCTCTGGTTGCAGCTCGCCCTATTCCTAATACAATTTCACGCAGTCTTTCTTGATATTTGGAAGATTCAACAATCTCCCAAGCAATCTCAGCTACTCCTGATCCTCTAGCAATCTCCATACAATAGTTGATATAATACCATAAAATCATTAAAAATGCAACCTCAACCCTTCTCCCTACTATTCCTCAATCTGTTATAATAACTCCATGCAATTATTCAAACATCTCTTAGAAACAATTCTCGGTTCTTATGTAAAAAAATATCTTAAATCTCATCCTGACACCAAACTAATTGCCGTAGTCGGCAGCGTTGGTAAAACTAGCGTAAAATCAGCAACCGCCACTGTTCTATCAGAAAAATTCACCGTGCGCCATAGTCGTGGCAATTTAAACACAACCTTAAGTGCGCCGCTGGAAATCTTAGGCGTAGACGGGCCAAAAAACGCCAAATCTCCCCTAGCCTGGCTAAAAGTCTTCTTCGCAGCACACGCCAGCGTAAAAAACCCCGAATCGCCAGATATAATTATTCAAGAATGCGGCATTGATTGTCCTGGTGAAATGGCTACTTTTATGCGCTATATTCAACCCGACATTGCCATAATTACCTCTGTTGCTCCTGAGCATATGGAGTTTTTCAAAAATATGGATACGGTAGCTCATGAGGAATTGTCTATTAGTCAAGTCGCTAAAAAAACCATCTTCAACCTTCACGATATCGATGAAAAATATCATAATCTCATAGTTGGAAATCGCGTGAGTTACGGCGACGAATCCGCTGATGTTTTCCTGGAAATTAAAAAGACTACAGACACTGGTTGTATTGTCAATTTAAAACACTCCGAGGGAACTTCTCAGGACATCAATATTTCTGTATTAGGAAAGCACAACATCCGCTCAATCACTGGCGCAGCGGCAGCGGGGTTAGCCTGCGGAATGAATATTGAAGAAGTTGCGGCGGCTTTAACAAAAATCAAACCAGTTTCAGGTAGAATGAATATTTTACGCGGCATACGCGGCTGTACGTTGCTGGACGACACTTATAACGCCAGTCCTATTGCCATGGAAAACTCGCTAAAAACGCTCTATTCCATCTCTGCCAATCATAAAATTGCCGTATTGGGCGATATGAATGAACTAGGCGAAACGTCCGAATCGGAGCATAAAAAAATCGGCGAAATTTGCGACCCTAAACAGTTAGAATTACTCGTCACCGTCGGTAAAATGACCAAGAAACACCTCGCGCCAATCGCTGAAGAAAATGACTGTAAAGTAATTTCTTTTGACACGGCGCTTGAAGCTGGAAAATTCCTGAAAAATAGCGACACTAAAGATACGACAATTCTATTCAAGGGCTCACAGGGCGGTATTTACCTTGAAGACGCCGTGAAAGAATTACTACTCGACCCAAGCGATGCAGAAAAATTAGTTCGCCAATCACAAAGCTGGAAACAGATTAAAGCGAAATTTTACGACTCTTTTTCTCAATCTCAGAAATAATTTCCTGAACGACCTTCTTGTCATTCCACGGAATTCGCTTGCCATTCACAATTCGGTACTGCTCATGACCCATGCCCGTAATCAGAATCGTATCGCCACGAACAGCCGACTTCAAAGCCTGATAAATTGCCTGTTTTCGATCAGCAATTTCCGTCATTTTATGAGCCTTCTTCGTTCGCTCAATTCCCTGACGAATCATTGCCCGAATTTCATCTGGATTTTCGTTATAGCTTTCCTCGTCAGTTAGGAAAATCCTATCCGCCAAATTAGCCGCCAGTTCGCCCATAATCGGACGCTTTGTCTTATCTCTATCGCCGCACGCACCAAACACCAAAGTTAATCGCCCCTTGGTAATTTTATGAGTAGTTTTTAGCAATTTTTCCAGCGCGTCTGGTGTGTGCGCATAATCCACAATAATATCAATTCCAAGCTTATTTTCTACTCGCTCGAATCGTCCAGGAATCGCTTCCAAGTTCGCCACACCTTCTTGGATATCTTCCAACTTTATCCCCAACAAATACGCCAACGACACCGCAGCCGACATATTCATCACGTTAAATTCGCCAGGCAAATTAGTCGCCAGCTCCAAATGAGTTTGATGGTCAATCAGTAAACTCGCCTCTGTTCCCTTTTTATACAACTTAACGTGCGTTAAATGAGCTTCAGCTTCCGGATTCGTCCCGTAAGTCATTTTCTCGCCAGAAGCTGTAAACTTATCAAAGTATTCAAACCACTCGTCATCACGATTCAGCACGATATATTTCGGCTTTTTCTCAAATAATTTAGCCTTAGCCGCCGCGTAAGCTTCCATCGTTTTGTGATAATCCAAATGGTCTTGAGTCAAATTAGTCATCACCGCCGCCTCAATTGGCACGCCGTCAAATTTATGCTGTGATAAAGCGTGACTTGTTGCCTCTAAAATCACATATTCTACGCCTTCACGCTGAGCCGTCTGGAAAAAACTAAACAGCCTCGCCACAGTCGGAACTGTCGCATTCAAATCATTTATCTTTTCCTTGCCAGCAATTTCAATCACCGCCGTCGTGAATAATGCGGTCTTAAAGCCAGCCTCTTTCAAGATCTCATTGATATAACAAGCAGTCGTAGTTTTCCCGTTCGTCCCTGTTACTGCGATAATTCTCAAGCCACGAGCTGGATTGCCATACCTTAGGCTAATCATCTTCGTGCGCGCAACTCTATAGGCGTTTTCGGTTTTTTCCAAAGCTCCTTGAGGTAGCGTTTTTCTAGCAATTTTTACCAACTCGTTTTTCATAATATCCATTTTACCACTTATATTTGCTATAATAAAAACAAATGAGGATTTTGGGAATTGAATCCAGTTGCGACGAAACAGCGGCGTCAATAGTTGAAGATGGCGAACGCTTGCTTTCAAATGTCGTCAATTCTCAAATTGACATTCACGCAGAATACGGCGGAGTTATTCCAGAAATTGCCGCGCGTAGTCATTTGGAAGTTGTAAATCCCGTCATTAAAAAAGCTTTGTCTGATGCAAATTGCACTTGGGATGACATCGATGCCATCGCCGTTACTTACGCGCCAGGGCTTATTGGATCGCTATTAATCGGCACTCTCGCCGCTAGAACTCTCGCTATTATCCACGATAAACCGCTCTTTAAGATTCATCACGTAGAAGCTCACGTGTACGCCAATTTTATCAATAAGCAAGCCGACAATTTATCTCTAACATTGCCAAAACAGCAGCCGTCATTCCCTATGCTTTCGTTAATCGTTTCAGGCGGGCATTCACAACTTGTCCTATTCAAAAATCACGGTGATTATCAACTTATCGGACAAACCCAAGACGACGCGGTTGGCGAAGCGTTTGATAAAGTCGCTAAAATCATCGGCTTGCCATATCCTGGCGGCCCAGCCATCGCTAAAGCTGCTGAGCTTGGCGATCCACACGCGTTTCACTTACCTATTGCTAAATTATCCGGCGATTACGATTTTTCCTTCTCTGGGCTTAAGACAGCCGTTTTGAGAGCCGTTCAGCACGAAGTCGGTAAAGACTTCACTTTTCCCTCTCATGAGCTTCCAGCACTCGTAGATTACGAATTACGACGTAATATGGCGGCGAGTTTCCAGTATACAGCCATAAAAACTCTCGTAAATAAAACCAAGAAGGCGTTTGACAATTTCCAACCAGCTTCCGTTGTAATCGCTGGCGGAGTCGCAGCTAATCAAGAATTGCGCCGTCAATTACGCGAAGCTTTGCCAATTGACATCGAATACGCCCCTATCCAACTCTGTACAGATAACGCCGCGATGATTGCCACTCTCGGTTATTTCAAATCTCAAATTGACGAACCGACAGATCCATACGATCTGGAAGTTCAGCCAAGTTTATCAATGACAGCAATATAACGTTGTGAGGATTACAACATGAATCAACATTTTCTACAATCATCAGCCTGGGAAAAATTCCAACAATCGCTCGGTCGAAAAGTCTTTCACAACAGAGGTGAAGGATGGGAATATTTCGCAATATTAGAGCACGGCACGGGCAATTCTCGCTTATATTGTCCTTTTGGACCAACCGCCACTAATGAGAAAAATTTGCAGTTGGCATTAAAAGATCTCGTTGACCTAGGTAAAAAACTTGGCGTGACTTTCCTTAGAGTCGGACCAATTAAACCTACCTTTTCTAAGGTGCTATCTGACGAGAATTGGAAAAAAGCCACTTACGTCCATCTACAACCAGAACATACGCATATTATCAATCTTCAGCAACCAGAGGAAGAAATTATAGCAAGTATGGCGCAACCCGTAAGGAATTGCTATAGGAATTATCACAAAAAAGGCGTAGCAGTCCATCAATCTCAAAACCCGGACGATATTAAATATTTCCTAGAATTGATACATGAAGTTGCCAAACGGACTGGTATGTCGCCGCACCCAGATTCATATTTTCACAAGCAAGCTGGTTCCCTGCTGCCATCAAAGGACGCTTCATTTTGGTACGCGACATACAACAATAAAGTAATTGCTACTGCCCTATTTTTCGACTCAAAAACAACTCGAATTTACGCGCATGCAGCAGCAAATTCTGCACCAGAATATCGCAAACTTAATGCCGGAACTGCCCTGCTCACCGAAGCGATAATCGATGCAAAACATCGTCAAATGGAGAAAGTCGATTTATACGGAATTGCTCCTGAAAACGCACCAAAAAATCACCCATGGGCTGGCTTTACGAAGTTCAAGCAATCGTTCGGCGGCGAAGATGTCTACTCTGGGTCAACCTGGGAACTTCCCTTAAAGCCACTTCAATATTGGTTATATCGAGCGTATCAAACGATCAGAAAATAACCTTAATTTCATCCATCGCACCACATAAATTTGTGGTATAATTAAGATGTAATATAAATATGTGGAGAAATTAGAGGATTACGCAAATAAGAGCTTTTGCACGTGAAAAGCTACTTTGTTTTCTTTTGTCTTTTTTCACATGAAAAAACCATGGAATAACTTATGCAGCTAGCTAAACAATACATACCAAACGATTACGAACCAAATATTTACGCCTTATGGGAAACCAGCGGCGCATTAGAGCCAACAGGGGTAGGCAAGCCATATTCAATCATTATGCCGCCACCTAACGCGAACGGCAATCTTCACATCGGGCACGCACTCGATATGAACCTGAAGGATATTCTGATTCGCTATCACCGAATGAAGGGTGACGACGCCGTATTTATTCCAGGCGCTGACCATGCTGGGTTTGAAACTTGGGTTGTGTATGAAAGAGAATTAACAAAGCAAGGGAAGAGTCGCTTCGATTTTTCACGTGACCAATTGTATAGTCAAGTTTGGAATTTTGTACAAGAAAAACGCGGTAACATGGAACTGCAATTGCGCGCATTAGGTGTTAGTGCATCATGGAAGCATTTGACATTCACTCTGGACGATAAAGTCATCAACACCGTATACGACACATTTAAGAAAATGTGGGATGACAATTTGGCTTACAGAGGTGAGCGAATTGTCAATTATTGTACCGAACACCAAACCAGCTTTGCCGACATCGAAGTAGAACATAAGAATGAGAAAGGGAAGTTGTGGAAAATAGCTTACCCGACATTAGATAAAATTGGCGAGATTATCATAGCCACTACGCGCCCAGAAACTATGCTTGGCGACGTTGCCGTGGCGGTTCATCCAGATGACGAGCGATACAAAAAATTGGTTGGAACTCGCATTTTACTGCCGATTGTCAATAAGGAAATTCCTATCATCGCGGACGAATATGTCGACATGAGTTACGGCACCGGTGCGGTTAAGATTACGCCGGCGCACGACCCGAACGACTTTGAAATTGCAAAACGTCATGATTTGCCTCTAGAGTCAATTATCAGCCCAGAAGGGAAGATGATAAACGTGCCAGCACAGTTCTTAGGATTAACACCAGTAGAAGCTCGCGCTCGAGTTTTGGAAGCGCTGGAGGCACTGGAGCTACGCCGTGGTGAGACTGAAATTGAACACGCCGTTGGACATTGTTATAGGTGTGGCAGCGTAATTGAGCCAATGATTAAAGAGCAGTGGTTTATTAAAACACAATCACTCGCACAGCCAGCAATTGATGCACTCAAAAAAGAAGAAATCACTTTTTATCCAGCATCCAAGCGCAAAGAACTCATCGCATATCTTGAGCAATTGAAAGACTGGAATATTTCACGACAGATTCCATGGGGAATACCAATTCCTGCGTTTGTAAATGAAAACGACCCTAAGGATTGGATATTCGATACTCGCACCAACGAGCAAAGTATTGTTGTAAATGGCACAACATATATCAGGGAAGAGGATACCTTTGATACTTGGTTCTCATCTGGACAATGGCCATATATTGTTACAGATTATTTGGATGGCGGCGAATTGGCCAATTATTTCCCGACCGACATGATGGAAACCGGTATGGATATTATGCGCGCATGGGTTTCACGAATGATTATGCTCAGTCTGTACCGAACAGGGAAGTTGCCATTCAAAGAAGTTTATCTACACGGAATGGTTAATGACGAGCACAACCAAAAAATGTCTAAGTCTAAGGGCAATGTCATAAATCCAATGGAGTTGGTTGCGGAATTCGGATCTGACGCAACACGTATGGGGCTTATTTCTGGGCGAGCGCCGGCTCAAAGTCAGGCCTTCAACCGCGGCTCTGTTATCGCTGCTCGCAACTTCTGCAATAAGCTATGGAATATTGCCAGGTTTGTCGAAGCTCAGATTGGCGATAATCACCAAATTGTCGACTTAGAGCCACAAACTCCGGCTGACCACTGGATTATCCGCCAATTGAACGACGCCGCCAACAACATCGCCGTTCGATTAGAGCAATATCGCTTCTCAGAGGCATCAGAAACTGTTTATCACACCATCTGGGACGACGTGGCTGACTGGTACATTGAATCGTCTAAAACCGCGATCAATCGTCCGTTGCTATCTTGGGTTTTGGCAACTTCTTTGAAAATCGCTCATCCATTTGCGCCGTTCGTTACGGAAACGATTTGGCAAACACTCAATTACACCGACGGCATTTTGATGCGTGAAGCTTGGCCAACTCCAGAAAAGTTCGATCCGATTGCTGCCGAACAATTCGAGCAACTTAAACTTCTGGTCGCTGAAGGTCGCTGGGTGATTGCCGAGCTGCCAGGGAATAAGAAATATCGATTGTTATACGGTAATGACAGTCTTATCGCTGACAATCAAGACACAATTAAGCATCTGATGCGGCTTGAGGCAATTGAGCACACCGACCAACCACGCGGACTGAGATTAGCAGCTGCAAACAGGGAAGCGTGGCTAGATATTGATAGCGAAACTCTGTACCAGCATCAGGAAAATTTGGAAATGCGCCTAGCCGAAGCACGTCAGAAATTGGCGGGATTAAAGAAGCGCCTGGAAAATCCGACTTACATTGAGAAGGCGCCAGCCCACCTTGTCGAGGAAACTCGTGAGCAATTAGCCGAGCAAGAAAAAATCATTACTCGGCTTGTTTCGGAACTGGAAGTGATTAGCTTAAAATAGCCTAGCTCACACCTTCAAAGTCAAGGTGATATCCGTCAAAAGTATGTTGACCACGGGCGGCATATTTTTGGCGTAATCGCTTCTTGTCGTTATTTCGAGGCGTAGTTCGCGGTCGCGCTGAACCTTCTTTCAGCACATTTGACAATTGAGCGTGTTCTGGATGAGTATGGGGCTTTGTTTCTGGCATTTTTATTTCATCCTCAACGCCACTCTGAACGCTATATGTTTTCCAAGATGACAAAAACGCTTTATCGACGTTGGTGTCGTGCAGCAGCACACCAAACGCTACATTCAAACTGATAAACATAGTTGTAACGGTGAAAAACTGTTGTACTAAATTCATTTTTATTCTTTCTTTTTGTATCTATTTTTAGAATACTGATTACAATGTTAGCATAAGCTTTGTTTTTTGTCAAGTATATTTCCCAGCATAGAAATAGTCATCCTGAACTTTACAGAGAAAATGTTTAGTATAATGGAGTTTATGGGATACCTAATTTCTATTAAGGTCGCACTAATCCTTTTCCCAATCTTGGCTTTTCTTATCACATTACCGTATATGATTGCGAACTATCGAAAATACGGCTCCGTCAATAAGCTGCGGACTTTGATTTTCTATTCCTTTATTCTGTATTTATTAACCGTATATTTCTTAGTTATTTTACCGTTACCAAATCCAGAATCCGTTCACACGACTTACGCAGAAAATCTGAATTTAATTCCGTTTTCATTCGTCGCAGATTTTATAAAGAACAGTCCACTAGTATTAACAGATAGCTCAACTTGGATTACGGCGATAAAACATCCCACTTTTTACGTTCCTGCTTTCAACGTTTTAATGCTCATTCCGTTCGGAATTTACCTGCGCTACTATTTCAAATGTCGCCTTAAAAAGACGTTGTTATTGACAGCTATTTTAAGTTTATTCTTTGAGTTAACTCAACTGTCTGGACTTTATTTCATCTATTCAGGACCTTACCGATTAGCCGATGTCGATGATATCATCCAGAACACGATAGGCGGATGCGTCGGTTACTTTCTGGGCTGGTTTGCGACGTGGCTACTTCCGTCCAGGGAGGAAATAGATGAAAAATCCCTTGAGGCGGGTTCGCGAGTTTCTGCAGTCCGCGTTAGTTTATCTCTAATAATCGACGCTGTTATCATCCGTATTCCTTACACCTTATCAAAAACCCAACTTCCGTTTTCGCTATTTTTAGCCCTCTATTTTAGCCTAATTCCTCTACTAAACGGTAAAACTTTTGGTAGCGCATTATTAAAGTTTGGGCTAACATTTGAAAATAAAAAATGGATTCGCACAATTTTCAGAGGAATCTTACTCACGATATATTTTTGCATCATTCCCGCAGGCTTGTTTTACCTCGCGGATGAATTTAATAAGGAAGCGGATTCGCTATTGTTTCTCTGTCTGCTCGCAATTGCATTCTTAGCATTCATATTATTCGTATTAATTACAATTGTCGTAGCGTTATTTAACCGACGTTTTATGTTTGATCGTCTATCTGACGCAAGTTACGAAAGTACGATTCAAGTCAAACAAGAGAAATAAAAAAATAGGAGACCCGTATGAATCTCCTATTTTTCAAATTCAATAGTACTATCTTGGCGGAAGGGGAGGGATTCGAACCCTCGGTACGTTTTACCGCACGCCGGTTTTCAAGACCGGTACCTTCAACCACTCGGTCACCCTTCCGTACTATCTCTGAATTTTGGCGGAGGAGGGGGGATTCGAACCCCCGCTACAGATCTCTCCATACTAACGATTTAGCAAACCGTCCCCTTCAGCCACTTGGGTACTCCTCCAAATTCACTATTTAGTGTACCATAGAAGTGTAATTATTAACAGCTTTATTGCAAATAGGATATAATAGAATTATGGTAAAAGGATATATTTCTAAAATTATAACAGGATTACTTACAATCGGATTCGGCGTAGCTTTGGTGACGGCTCCAGTTTCCGCATTAGGTGAGGGCGGTGCGCCAGCCGGAATTAACGCAGCACGCGGCGATAATACGCCAGCCAACTTAGCTAATGGTGATTCATCAATCGTAAGGCGAGCCATCAACATTATGCTATTCGGCGTCGGCGTCTTAAGCGTCGTTATGCTAATCTTCGGCGGTTTCCGCTATGTAATATCTGGCGGTAAAAAAGAATCCGTCACAAACGCCAAAAACACAATTTTATATGCAATCATCGGTCTACTAATCGCAGTCTTTGCTTACGCCATAATCAACTTCATCCTTGGCGCAGCTTTAAGCGGCGGATCAACCACTAACGTTTAATTGTTCACTAATTCTCATCGTGATATACTAACGTCATGAACGATAGTCCAGAAAACCAAGACTTTGAAACGCCATCACCCAACAGGCTTGATTTAACCGAGCCAATAGCCTGGAACGCGCAAGAAGGCGTGCAGGTTCAACGCGGTAAATTGTGGTACGTGTTTTTTGTCATTGTGTTGATAGGTTTAATGGCTTTAGCAATTTTAGTGTTTAAGAACTGGACTTTCGCAGTTTTACTACCAATTATGGCTGTAGCCTTGTTTGTATTATCGAACAAAACCCCACAAGTAATAAACTACGCGATTAGCCCCAAAGGTATTTACATCGCCGATGTTTTACACGATTTTAGCGAATTTCGCGCATTTGGATTAATTCACGAAAATAACCAACATTCGATTCTATTATTGCCAGTAAAACGATTCTCACCAGGTTTAACTATTTACTTTTCCGAAGCAGAGGGCGAGAGAATTGTTGATATGCTCGGAGCGCGCCTACCAATGCAAGAAATTAAACCAGACGCCTTAGAGAAGTTTATTCGGCTGATAAAGCTATAGCTTGATTGACTATATTTTATGTGGTAGAATACGAAAGTTCAGTGCTTTATAGCAATGAAGGTACCTTATATTTTTTGTTGCGGCCAATCGTTTTTTTTCGAAAGGCTGTATGCACCCGTAGCTCAGCTGGATAGAGCGCTGGCTTGCGGAGCCAGAGGTCGTAAGTTCGAATCTTGCCGGGTGTACCAATTAACCTAAGGAGGGGTATGAATTTTATTAAGTACGTAAAATATTCAGGATTGGGAATTATAGCAATCTGTTCGACTGCTATAGCAATTTTAGCTGGCGCAGAGTTCTTTGAATTGATAACTTGGAATGAAGCTAGTAAGTGGATGATTAAATTTTGTCAACTAGGTGGCGTCGGTCTAGCTCTATGTATCGTCTGGAGTATTATCGGTACTATAGTGGCCAAAGACTCAAAGAAGACTGATAAAAAATAATTTCCCGAATTAGTTAGATACGGAGAGGTGCAGGAGTGGTTGAACTGGCCGCTCTCGAAAAGCGGTATGGGGCAACTCATCGAGGGTTCGAATCCCTCTCTCTCCGCCATAGACATTATGAAGATCACCATTATAACAATCGGAAAAAAGCACGAAGCCTGGGTTCAACCAGGCATTTTTCGTTTTTTAGAGCGTCTACGAGCACCTTTTGCTGCGGAAATGATTATTCTACCGCATTCAAGCTTTGAAGGCGACAGAGCGCGCCAGGAAGAGTCTGAGCGTATTTTTTCACGCCTCAATTCGGACGACTTCGTTATTTTGCTCGATGAGCGCGGAAAAAACTTATCGTCACCGGAATTATCTAATTTAATTACAGACAACATCAATAAGCATATTGTCTTCATCATCGGTGGCGCTTATGGAGTTACTAGCGACTTGCGTCAAAAATCCAACATCGTTTGGTCATTATCAAACTTAGTGTTTCCACATCAATTGGCCCGTCTTATTTTAGCTGAGCAATTGTATCGCGCCCAAGAAATTCATCGCGGCAGTCACTATCATCACTCATAGCTTCGGGCGCCCGTGCCTGGCAATAACCGCAATTTCCACGTGTTTGGCACCATTTTTCTTCAAACATTCCGCCACCGCCAACACAGTTGAGCCAGTCGTAAATATATCATCAATAATGATATATCGCTTATTTTTATCAACTTTACCCGCAATTTCAAAAAACTCCTTTGCTTGACGTTTTCTCTGGGCGGAAGACTTTGTAAAATGCTGAGTGACGTTATTTCTGCGCCGGAGCAGGGAACAACACTCTATTTTTCTACGTCGAGATAGTTTAATAGCAATTTTTCGGATATGATCAAATCCACGACGCCGAATATTCTTAGAAATTGTAGGAATCGGTACGATTACTGTACCTGACGGCAATTCAGGCAGGGCTTCGTCTAAGAACTCGCTTAGTAAATCGGCCGCCGCCTGAACGCGGTTAAACTTATAATCATCAATAATCTTTGCGACAACACCTGTACGTCGTGAAAAACACCAGATCATATCACAGGGGAGCTTATGCTTTTTACATAAGTTGCCATTTTCCAATGAATCACCGCATAATACGCACATATCATACTTCCGACTCGTGATGTATTTTTTACAATCTAAGCATAAAATACCACCCGTTTTACCGCACTTATAACAGTGGTGAGGAGCGATGATTGATAATAGCGTGTCAAACATTGTAATTTTTACGTTTTAAGCCTTTCTCTGTTGATTATAACGCACATTACAGTTATACTAATAAAGACTTTGTCAATGAGCCTATTATAAAAGTGGAGGAAATTATGGCCCGAAAGCAAGATGATACATTACTAACAGAACAGGAATTGGCTGCGGCGTTTATTGACGATGATAACGACGATCTGCTACCTGGTTTTAACGACGACAATAGTAGAAGCAACAGTACACCAGCGACACGATCCGATGACAACTGGGAAGATGAAGCTGATGATGCAATGGGTCAATTAGCTGTTGACGTTTTTGAGACAGAAAATAACCTGATTATTAAAGCTCGTACTGCCGGCGTAGACCGAAACGACCTAGACGTAAGCATTTCTGACGGTATCTTAACAATTAGCGGTACACTGTCTAGCGGTGACGAAGCAGATGTTCGCCAATGGCACATCCAAGAGTGCTACTGGGGCGAATTCAGTCGTACATTAGCATTGCCAACCGCTGTAAATGAAGAAGGCGTTAAGGCAGAATTAAAAGATGGTGTTTTGACAATTACTTTTGAAAAGATAAAGCAAGAAAAAGCAAAGAAGATTCAAGTTCTGTAAAAAATCATTTCACAGAAAATACCGTCACAAGTTGGCGGTATTTTTTTAGCCACAAAAAAAGAACCTCGTCAGCGAGGCTCTTTTTTACCGGTAGGGTAGATTAACCCTTAAACTTATCGATAACCATATTGACGATTGCATATGCCAAAATAGCGATCACCAAACCGACAATTGCGTACAAAACTGTGTTCTTAGCCGCCTGAACCTTATTACTATCACCAGCTGAAGTAGTGTAGCGGATACCACCCCAGATAAGCATAATAACACTCAATGCACCAACGGCAAACAAGAATATATTTACAAATTGCTTAACCAAAGTTTGAGGATCTGAAGCGGTTTCACTCACACCTTCTCCTCTTGCACTGCTTACACCATTAGTTAAGGTAAAATCACTTTCAGCGCTTGCAGCTGGAGCTACAGCCAAAGCAACAGTTGGTACTACCAGTAGTCCCGCCAAGATTAATTTTAATTTATTCATTGTTATTTTCTCCTTGTTTAATGATATTACTATTATACATTTTTATCTGTTATTTGCAAAACTAATTAGTCTTTACCTCAATTCCGAATTGTCTCAAAATCATCTTAACTATAACCCATGCAAGAACAGCCACAATTAGACCAACTATCGAATAAGTGAGAGCAGTTTGAGCAGACTTCGTTTTTGCGGCATCTCCAGCTGAGGTGATATAGCGAAATCCGCTAAAGATAATCATAGCAACAGATAAAATACCCACAGCCCACAGTAGAAAATTAATCAATATACTTATTAATCCACCTTCACCTGCAATGCTTTTATTTTCCATATCCGCCGTAGTAGCAGTTTTTATACCTTTTTTTACGACGCTATTAGCAGCTTGCGCGGAAACATTTGTGGAAAGAGAAGCTACTGATATGGCTGAAAATCCAAACACCGAACAAGCTACAATTAATGCCGATAATATCATTTTTTTCATTTTTACTCCTTACTATGATTACTAGATTCATCATGCTTAACAGGCTTATTAAACCCGTCAAACACAAAATTGACAATCGCCGAAGCGAATACAGAAACTATTAAGCCAACGACAGCATATAAAATAGTACTCCTGGCTTTTGCAGCCTTCTGAGCATCACCACTGGAAAGTGCAAATAAAATACCACCAATGACTATCATAATAATCGAAATAGCACCGACAGCCATAAGTAGAACTTCAACAATAGTTTTTATAATGCCGTTCACCTGACCTTCACCTTTATCTTTATCTTTATTTTGGCAATAGACAGAGTTTTGATTTTCCTCTGAGCAAATATTAATACCGTTAGCCGCAGACACTGCTGGAGTGAACACTCCAAGAAGCCCAATCATTAGTATTCCAGCCGTCAGGATTTTTGTAAAAATCTTCATCTTAAACCTTTCCTATAATATAACCTGTTATAGCAATCGCGTTAGCAATAATTACCAAACCGATGACTGCATATAGAATAGTATTCTTTGCGCTAGCCGTCTTAGCTGGATCGCCGGCAGATAGGGAATAATTTATCCCAGCAATAATAACAATTATAACAGCTATGACACCAGCCACCCAAAATGCCAAATTAACAAACCTCATAATATCTACATCATTATTCTGCGGCACACCAAGACTATCAGCACTCCCCAACAATCCAGCAAAAAATTCCATATATCTCATTTTATACTCCTATATTTGATGATATAAAGTTAACCAACGCAACAGAAGCTAAGGCGATAACCAAGCCAATCGCGGCACTCATAATAGTCTTTCGCCCGTGCGCAGCCTTATCTGGAGCCCCGTTACTGGTCATCATCAAGAAACCACCGTATATAATATATCCAACGGTCGTATAACCAATAAGTTGCAGCAAATCATCAACGATATTAAGCGCGATTTTCCAGATAAATTTTGCCTGTGAATCAGCGTCTGAACCAATATCTTTAATAGAACAGTCACCTTTCGTCAATCCATAATACCACGGCTTTAATGTTAAAATTTTACCTTTTTCATCACATTCATTACCTTTACTTTCAGCAAAAGAAGTATCCGGGAAAGTCATACTCACCCCAAACGACCCTATAATCATTAAAGACATTGCTATTATAATCTTCTTCATTAATCGAAAACCCCTCCTGGAATAATAAAGTTAGTAATTGCCACCATAAACGCAAACATTATTATCCCAATAACAGTATTCGTCCAGACTTCACGTGCTTTTTTTATCTTATCTGGACTACCCTCAGAAGTGGTATATAAGAATGCGCCATATATAACAGCACCAACTGCCGCAACCAAAACTCCAGCGGTTAAGATTTTAATAACTTGTTTAATTATGTTGATAATTGCCGTGCTACCTTCGCCTTCACAAGAAATAACAGAGGTTTCCGCGCCACCGCAACTGGCGGCCAAAGCTATTCTGGGTATAAAAACGCTCCCTGCGATTACTGTTGCGATAAATATACTGACTACAATATTTCTTTTTGTCATAAAATTTTCTCTTATACCTAAATTGTAAAATAGTCAAGCGAAAAAAGCAAACATTTTCCTTGAAAAGACAGAAGTAATCTGATAATATAAGGGATATTGATATGCGCTCGTAGTGAAGTTGGCCTATCACGCCTCCCTGTCACGGAGGAGATCGCCGGTTCGAATCCGGTCGAGCGCGCCACAGATAATTCACCCCTTGATAGGGTGTTTTTTTATGGAAAATATACCATTTTTATTGCATTTCTGTACAATTTATGTTATGATATCGCCAATTAGACTGGAAGGTCTAAGGAGTTTTTATAATAAAATACCTGACAATGTCAGAGAAAGGACCCCAAGCGTTATGGTTCAAAATGGTGAACGACTTAACCCAAGCGGTTCAAAAGAAACAAACCCTCTACTAAGAAAAGCTATCGCTACGCTCACTATTGCTGCTACCAGCATATTACCAATGTCAGCCTGCGGCGAGACTCACAGCGAGCCAACTCCAGATACAACAACATCTACAGCGCAGGAAACGCAGAATCCAACATCAACTTTAAGCCCAACTCCATCTCCTGAAGCCAGCACAACTAAGGCTGAGAAAGACATACCTCAAGAAATAATCGACAAATATAAAGACGTAAATCTATCTGACATCAGAGGTCTTTTAGAAAAAGAAAAAAGTGGTGAAGAAGTTAGCTATAGTGAATGGCGAGCTACTTTCACTAAATTCGTAAACGAAAACTTAATACCAGAAGACAATCGAATATCTGCAGATAAATACGAAGCTGTATACACTAACAGAGATAATCTAGTCGAAGATCTAAGTCCTGTCATCGAAAATAATGTTATAGGTATATTCGCTCTTGGAAGTATACGTCAAGACTCTATTGAACACGGTTATCCTTTCTCTAAAGAAGAAATGAAAATCATAGACAAGGGTGTATTAAATACAATTACAGCCGCTCAAGCTAAGTTCTCCTTAGGTTCTATAACTAAGTATGATAAGAATGAGCATTTTCCTAATATATTCAGGATAAAATATATAACCAATATTAGGGCAGAGGCCATTTTTGAGAGCACGGGTAAAAACTATAAAGGTGAAGAGACCCCATATACCTATTACACGTCTGACCCTTATGAAAAAGGGACCCAGAACCATTGTGACGTTAAACAATCTATCGCAAGATGCATGGAAACCGAAGCTGGCGTAGATCTTGGACCAAATAAATCTCCGTCTGGAACCGGTTCTATATATGGAGCTGCTACTATAGAAATAGCTAAAGTATATAAAATATCCTATGAAAATACTGACGGCAAGCAACGATCTGTACCTTTTGTAGTTAGAACGTTTGTTAACGGCGACACAGATCCAAATAACTTAAATGTCCCCGGAACTCAGGAGGTTTGTAGTAGTTTACATAGCGTAGATTTCACTGACGTCGGCAAAGAAATGTATATGACACCCGTAATAGCTGGTTTTGATATATTGACCGACTCTGATATAGACTTTCCATTCCTGGAAGAAAATGGTGTTAAAGTAGCACCTAGATCCATTCCCGAGGTTGCTGAAGCTATTGAAAATAGAAATAAGTAGATTTTTTAATCTATTCCTTGCATAAACACCTTCATATGTGATTAAATGAAGGTGTTTATGTTTATTGGGAAACAAGCAATTAAAAGGGTGGGGTGGCTTAAGAAGTCTATTATACTTTTATGCATATTTACTCTTTTTATACTACCTATAGCAAATATTTTATCAGCCCATCCCGCGTTAGCTTCAAAAGACCCGAGCAGGTTCAGTAATCTAAAAGAGAATGAACAATACAAGTTCTTCATGTACGCCTCTGCTATGGCAAAATGCTTCACCCTTCCTCTAGCGGTGCATACTGACGTTGATGACCAGCTGTTGAATGATAATGTAGTATTCTCGACGTGGGGGGATTATATTTCTGTTTATGCTTATATAGGTACATATCCGGAAGTAAAGGGGTTTAATAAGGGTGGAATAAAATGTAACAGTACAGAATTTCAGCAAGAGGCTTTTAATACATTTGGAATTTCACCAAATGAGTTACTGTGTTATATGGGCTACTCAAAGAACGGTTTAAAAGGAAATAATGATAGTAATGCAAAACATGAAGAATGTGTTGCTTTAGGATTAACTAACGATTTCACCTATAGTGGTATGCCTAAGAATGGCAAAGAGAATTTCTTAAATGCTCTTAAGACATTAACTGGATACGATCACACTAAAGCAGAAGAAGATGCTTACATAAAATATAGAAAATATTCAGACTGGATTAAGGGTTGTGTGGATGGTGAAGCAACCAGTAAGTCTGACAACACATGGAAGGTTTCTGTCGTTAACATAGCCGCTAAAAAGGTTGATAGGATATACAAGCCAAAAGGCAAAACTGAGTACATGTATGACGGAGGATATAACAAATATAATACGCCTGATTTTCCTTCATGCAAATCAATTGAAAGTGAACTGGCAATTGCGGCTAAAAAATATTTAATTATTCTAAAAATAAATGCAGTAGATACTGCCTGCGCAGGACTGGCTGATGAAAAGCTTAAAGCCTGCAAAGACGGCGCAAACCATAAGAGTGATACCGCACACTGTGGAAAAACCTATGATGGTGACGAAGAAAAAATAAACGCCTGTAAACAAGGTCAGTCTGCCAAAATTGAAGCCCCAGAAGAAGAGGAAGGCGGCGAACCAAAAAACTCCTGCGGTATTGATGGCGGTTTAGGCTGGCTAATCTGCCCCGTAATGACATTCGTAGCTAACATTAATGACGCAGCCTACGGTGCTATTTCTGGATTTTTAGATATAAAACCAGCAATACTTGGTGACAACAGCAATACTTCCGGAGCAAAGCAAGGTTGGGATTTTTTCCGCAATATAGCCAACGCCATATTCGCCGTAATATTCTTATGGATTATATTTTCTCAAATCTCTAATGTTGGCGTTAGTAATTATGGAATTAAGAAAATCCTGCCTCGCTTAATAATAGGGGCTTTACTAGTTAATTTATCTTATTATCTTTGTCAGATTTTTGTAGACTTATCTAATATATTAGGGCATACATTAAAGGACGCCTTAGAAGCTGGAGCGGGAGGAATAGGTACTGAATCTGAAGCTGCAGGATGGGGTAGTGCCATCGCTGCCACCATAGTGGGTGTTGGCGGAGTAGCTGCATTTGCCGCCTTAGCTATTGGAATCCCCACTCTTGCTGCTGGATTCTTGGCGATTATGACAGTATTTATTATTCTAGTAGTTAGGCAAGCAGGTATCATACTATTAATATCCATGTCTCCTATAGCCTTCGCGGCGTGGCTACTGCCAAATACAGAAGACTTATTTAAAAAATGGATGAAAATGTTCCGGGGACTGCTATTAGTATTTCCTATAATATCTTTGTTGTACGGCGCGGGAAAATTAGCTGGTGCAGTGTTAGCATCAAGTGCGACAGTTGATCCGAATAATCCAGACGAGACTCTGCAGCTAGTTGCTTTAGCAGCCACTACTATGCCGCTCATTGCCACACCTTTCGTATTGCAAAACTCCTTAAGTTCACTGGGTAGTATCGGGGCAAAGATAGGGAAAATGAGCGCCGGTGCCCATAGTAGATTTGCCGGAAACATAAAAGGTACAGCAAAAGGACGTGTTGACAATTCTGTTATTGGCGATACGAAAAGAAAATATTCAGACTTCATAAATAGAAAACGCGCAAGCATGCGAGCAGGTGATTTTCGCACAAAGATAGACAATGGTAAGGTTGGTCGATTTATGGGTTGGGATAAAGGTGGAGCACGCGCCCGCGCAACTGTAGCTAAGGCGTTCGAAAGCGACGTTGAAGACGCATCCACAATGTTGCAAGGTATGACATCGGACGATATAGCCAAGATAGCCAACGGCACAGACACAAAAGCCTCAAAAGCTATGCGCGCAGCTGCCATTGATCATACTATGGCTAATGGTAGTTTTGAAGAACGTATGGAGGTGCTGAGTAGCCTAAAAGGTGTAGATACTTCTATAAAACAACGAGCGATTAAAGGTTCATTTGCAAAGGGAGATAATAATATCATAGGAAACAAATTCGGGAATGATATCCTCGAAGATAAAGTTGGAAATATGACTGATCTAAAGAATATGGCTATAGATAACGCTGCAGGTGGCAATTTACAAGCAGAACATCTTGTGCAAAATGCAGCGGGTACTGAATGGTTAGTTGACGCATCTATGAAGGCGGAGGATAAAAAAACCAACAAAAATGCCACAAGTGCCATATCGAATATTAAAAGTATGGCCCTTAAGGCTAGATTGAACCCAAATACTGCAAAGAATATAAACGGAAAATTGGATAGCACATTCCGTAAAGTTGGCTCTTGACCCCTACTCTTGACTTTTTCCATCAAAAATGCTAATATAACCTCAGATGGAGTGGTTAATTTCCCGTAAGCAGCTTCTTAACAAGTGGCTGCAGTGGTTCGTATTGCTGATAGCAGGGATGCTGGTGGGCATTTTTCTTAATACCTTAACACACTCGACTTCTGTTCATGCTGTAGATGCAGAATGGAGCGGTCATAATTTAACCTACAACAAAGAAAAATACACGAAGGTAAGTGATGATAAAAAGATCAAACAATTTAACCTACCTGATAATTCGCTTGTTTATGTTAATGAAGACAAGAATAAAAAAGAAACCAAGGTTATTTATTTCCCATCAAGCGAAATATCTTCACTAAGTTCCGCAACCTACGCGGTTTATTCATTTACGCCACCGAACACTTATGAGCAAACCAGCACCTCAACTATTTCAATTGAATCGCCATCTGAAAATTCAACCAGCACTTCCTGTGATGTACAGGGAATAGGTTGGATTATCTGTCCAGTTTCCAACTGGCTGGCTGATGGCATTGATTTTATGTACAGCGCACTTCAGGAGTTCTTAAAAACCAAGCCATTAGAAACAACCAACCAAAACAGTGGAATTTATCTGGCGTGGGTCATTATGCGCAACATCAGCAACGTGGCGTTTATTGTGGCGTTTTTGGTGATTATCTACTCACAATTAACCTCCGTAGGAATTAGCAATTACGGCGTTAAAAAAATGCTCCCTAGGTTAGTAATTGCGGCGGTGCTGGTTAACTTATCATTCACGTTTTGTGCTGTATTGCTGGATTTATCAAACGTAACTGGCTACGCCTTCCAGGACGCTTTCATGGGGATTAAAAATACCATATCCACTGTAGGAGAAAATACGGGCGTAGGTTGGACATGGTCGGAAGTTATTATGATGATATTGTCCAACGGGGCTTTAGCTGGCGGGGTAGTCGCAACAGTAGCCATGGGCGCAGAATTGCTACCGTTGGCGCTATCAGCATTAGTGGGAATAGGTCTAGTACTTCTCTTAGTGCTTCTAATTATGGCAGCGCGCCAAGCTTTAATTGTAATCTTAATCATCATTTCACCTTTAGCATTTGTTTGTTATTTACTTCCTGGTACAGAAAAATGGTTTAAGAAATGGCGAGACTTATTCTTCACGATGTTAGTATTCTTCCCGGCATTCGCTGTAATATTCGGTGGAGCACAATTGGCAGGAATAATAATTATCCAAAACGCTACAGGAGCAAATGGTGGAATAATGCAGATTTTAGGTATGGTAGTTCAGGTTATACCATTAGCCTTAACACCTATAATTCTGAAACTTAGCGGCGGAGTATTAGGCAAATTTGCTGGGTTTGTTAATGATAAAAACAAGGGCTTATACGACAGGACTAAGAACTGGTCTAAAGATCGCCGCGAAACTATTAAAAACAAGAAACTGGCTAATGCCAATATGGCGCGATTCAACCCAAATCGTTTACGCCGTTGGGCAGATCATAACAGTAGATTGCGTAAAAAGGATCTGGAAACTTCACAGAAAAATGCCGAGAATTCATTTAGAAATACAGCCAGGTATAAGAAGTCAGACTTGTATGCCAGGCAGGCTTCCAGACGCTCAGATTTCTTATCTGCACAAGATGATAATCGCTATACCGAAGCTACGCTGGGTCACGCACCAGATGATATATACGAAAAAAGATCTCTATACGATCGTGCTAGGAGAAATATGTCGGCTACCTATGCAACTCGACAAGATTTGAAAGCTCATCAGCAGCAAACTGCATTCATGAATGACATTAAAGACCTAGAAACCGAAATTGCAACTGCAGGTCTGATTAAAAATAACGCTCAACGTCAACAGCATAGTGAATTTGCAGAGCAATTGATAAACAGCAAGGAACTTCGAGAGAAAGCCGGCGGTCACGTATTCAAAGATGCAAATGGCAATTTGATTGGTGCAAATGCGGCCTTAGCTTCAGCCATAGCAACCAGCCGTAGCGAGTATGCTAAGTCAATCGATGAGGCTCGTCAAATCATAAAGCACTACAAATTGGATGCAAAACAGAGGCAGGGATTAGCCCTGGACAAGGTATCTATAAGCCTTCCTGGTGGAGTTAATTTATCTGGAGATAGTATATTCGTACGTGAAGCCGCAATTGAGGAGCAGATTAAATACGGTACCGCAACAGAAGTCGCCGAGCTTCTTAGCGAATTGCCGCCAGAATTCTATTCTTCTGCAGCTTCAGCGCTAGCAGAATCTGGTGTAAGGAATAAGGCGTCCTTTATGGGAGGTAAGCTCATTGATGATATGCTGAAGGGTGATATTAATAACAGGGGAGATCTAATGAACTACTTTGCTGAATGGTTGCAGGGTGGTAAATATAAACCTGAAACTTTAGCGTCTACGGATGCCGATGCCGTTAAGTTGTTGATAGAAGCTGTAAATACTACATCTGTTATTACTGATAAGAAACGTCAAGATCTTAAGAAAGTTATCAACACAATCCTTACCGATAAGAGGTTATCAGCTAATGCAACTGATGCAACCAAAGAGCAATTTGAAATTTTCCGCAATATGCTATAATCTCCATATTTTGATATAATATAAGCAGTATGTCGGTGTATAAAGTTCCTCAAGATGTCGAGGCGGAGGACAAACTGCTCGGGCCGTTTAGTTTCCGACAGTTTGTATTCTTAATTATAGCTGTTATCGGAATCGCTATTGCATACGGTTTGAGTACAATTTTACTACCTTTGGCAATAATTCCTGTGCCGATAATTTTATTCTTTGGAGCGCTAGCTTTACCGCTTAAAAAAGATCAACCGATGGAAGTTTATTTGGCAGCAGTCATTTCTTTTATGCTAAAACCAAAAAAGCGTCTATGGCAGCCTGATGGAATTGAAAGATTAGTCGAAGTTATCGCGCCAAAAGTCGAGGAGAAGACTTACGGTAATAATTACGATCAAGCCGAAGTCCAGCGAAGATTATCATATTTGGCGAATCTGGTGGATAGTCAAGGTTGGTCAATTCGTGGCGTCAATGATCCTAACAGTTCAATGCGTGCCGATTTGTTTAACGAAGGACAGGCAGCTAACGACATATTGGATGAAAATAGTGCTACGGCGCAAAATATCAATCACTTAATAAATCAGTCCGATGTTCGTAGGCGACAAGAAGTTATCCAAAAGATGCAAACAGGGCAATCTGCTACGCCGCCTCCCGCGCAAACACCCCAATCATCTCAACCAGATAATCCTACTCCAGCCACACCACTACAAATGAATCCGTACCCAACGATGCGTCAATCTGTATTAAATCCAGCGTCCGAACGGCCTGCCGCGAGCGCTCCAGCTCAAACTCAACCGACAACCACGCCGCAAACTAGCGTAAACGAGGTGCCACCTGCTATAATAGAACTGGCAAATAACCGCGACCTCTCGATTGAAACGATTGCGCGTGAGGCAAATCGAATTCAGCAAGAAAATAAATTATCAGATGAGGAAGTGGTGATTTCACTACGTTAGGTGGGGTTTATGCAACCAGAGTTACAAAATCAACAATCTTATCAGCAGGGTCCGCAAACCAATGCGGCTCTTCCTAATGTCCCTCAGCAATCACCAGGGGCAATTGGTTCAGGACCAAATCCAACTGCGCCGTCTCCAGACAAAACCCCTGAGAATAAGAAACAAAAAGGACCAATTAGCACCCAGAATACGCTGCTTTTCTCTGAAATGCGCGAAAATATGATCATTATGAGCGACGGTAGTTTTCGGGCGGTAGTGGAATGTGAATCAATCAACTTTGACCTGATGAGTTCACGCGAAAGAGAGGGAATTGAGTTTAGCTATCAAAACTTCATTAACTCTCTATATTTCCCAATTCAAGTTCTTATCCGTTCACGCCGCGTGGACATTGGCCCATATCTGGACAGATTGGCTGAGATTCGCCGCAATCAAGACAATATGCTTCTCAATGTCCTAATGGACGATTATATGGATTTCATTGATATTCTGGCACAAGAGGCAAACATTATGGATAAAAGTTTTTATGTTGTCGTTCCATATTATCCAGCTGGCGAGGAAAATGCCTTCAAGCAGCAAACTAAGGGATTATTCAATAGCTTCTTCAGTGGAAAAAAAGAGGCAACCGTAACAAAAATTGACCAAGTCACCTATACTAAAGCCAAAGATGAAATTAAGAACCGTATTGATTTGGTTATGAATGGTCTATTCCAAATGGGCGTAAAAAGCTGGCAATTAAATACCAGGCAATTGGGTGAGCTGTTCTACACCTCATATAATCCAGACACTTCATCGCGTGAATCATTGGCGGCAATTGATCCAAGTGAACTTACAACAACTTACGTAACTAAGGGTACAGGTCAACCGCCATCAGGAGGTATAAAATAATGGCAAAGAAGAAATTAGATGCTGTTGATATTGCCGCTCAGCAACGAGCACGAGAGCAAGCCGAAGTCGAACAAGCCTTCTTAACTGGTGTTAGAACTTTGCGTGATTTTATTGCGCCAAGTAGTATTGAGCTTCATTCTGACCATTTCAGACTTGGCTCAAAATATGGCCGCACAATGTATGTTTATGGCTATCCTCGTCAAATCTACACCGGCTGGCTTAGCTCAATCATTAACATCGATGAAGTGCTGGATATTAGTATGTTTATTTATCCAGTCGATACGCAAATTGTCCTAAATAACCTGCGCAAAAAAGTTACTCAGCTGGAAGCAACCATGAATATAAACATGGAAAAGGGAAAGGTGCGCGACCCAGGCTTGGAAGCGGCTTTGCAAGACGCTGAAGAATTGCGCGATCAATTGCAGATTGGCGCCGAAAAGTTCTTCCGCTATGGCTTATATATCACGCTTTACGCCGACAGCTTGGACGAACTAAACTTCATCCAGCATAAAATTGAAACTATTTTTGGTCAGCAATTGGTGTTCTCAAAAGTGGCTTCCAGCCAGCAGGAACAGGGATTGAATAGCTCTATTCCACAATTGACCGATGAACTACAGATTCGCCGCAACATGAATACTGGCGCAATTTCAACCAGCTTCCCATTCACTTCAGCCGATTTGACGGACAATAAAGGTGTGCTTTACGGAATTAATATGCATAATAATGGTTTGGTGATTTTTGACAGGTTCTCTCTGGAAAACGCCAATATGGTCGTGTTCGCTAAGTCTGGTGCTGGTAAATCATTTACCGTTAAGTTAGAAGCTTTAAGAAGTATGATGGTTGGGGCTGATATTGTGATTATCGACCCAGAAAACGAGTACCAAAAACTGTGCGACGCAGTTGGTGGCAGTTATATTCGATTGAGTTTAAGTAGCGACACGAGGATCAATCCGTTTGATTTGCCGCGTGTTATTGACACTGATGAAGCAGATGACGCGCTGCGCGCTAACTTAGTTACGCTACACGGACTGCTCAGGCAAATGCTGGGCGGCGCAGGAGTAGGAGCTGGCGGGCAAGTCGTAGCAGGATTATCGCCAGCAGAAGAAGCTGATATTGATCAAGCATTAATCGACACTTACGCACGCGTTGGCATTACTTCAGACCCGTTGACACATAATTCCACGCCGCCAACAATTTCCGACCTATACGACACTTTGCTTCATATGGGCGGAACTGGTCCAAGTCTGGCTCAGCGACTCCGCAAATTTACCTCTGGAACATTTGCGGGAATATTCTCACAACAGAGTAACATTGATATTAATAATAATATGGTCGTCTTTAATATTCGCGACTTGGAAGATGAACTGCGACCAACGGCGATGTATATTGTTCTGAACCACATCTGGAATATTACGCGCACCGACCAGAGAAAGCGTATGTTGATTGTTGACGAGGCTTGGCAATTGATGAAATATGACGATTCTGCCAACTTCTTATTCTCATTAGCCAAGCGCGCCCGCAAATATCAATTAGGACTAACGACAATCACGCAGGACGTGGAAGACTTCGTCGGAAGTAAAATGGGACGAGCAATCGTTTCCAACTCCTCAATGCAACTACTTTTGAAGCAGTCTGCCAGCGCCGTTGACGTTTTAGCGCAAGTGTTTAAATTGACAGATGAAGAGCAGAAACGACTAGCTAATTTCCCGGTTGGACAAGGTTTATTCTTTGCTGGACAAAATCACGTTCACATCCAGATTCAGGCTAGCGATACCGAATATAATTTGATCAATACAAATCCCGTATCACAACAAATAAAACCGTCAGATTCACCAATCGGCGGCTACGGAGCTGTGTAGAAAAATAGCGAGAAAATATGGCACGAGTTGATTACACGACGGATTCCGAAACTGACAGCAGATTAAATCCTGCTGAGCAGGCTAAGTTTGATCAAATCTCGGCTGGCTACGACAGTGGATCAGAGTTAAGTGATCGCGAAAAAGATGCCATAAATGACCTTGAATCTCAGTTTGATAATAAAGATTCGGATTTGAATCCTAATCAAAACGATTCCGCCAGCGCTGCTGTTAATAACCAAGAGTCTTCTGTTCCAGACAACGGTTTTTATCAGCCATCTGCGGGAAAAAAGAAAAGTCCAGTGACATTCAAGTCTTTACTGAAAAAACGCGGACCAATTGCAGCTATTGCCGGAATATTAGGACTGGGCGGTGGAATTATGGGAATATTTCTTAGCCCAGCGACAATGTTACAAAATATTATGGAGAATTTCACCTGGAAAAATGACTCCGCTACAATTGTTAAAGAATCTCGCGTGAAAAAAGTCATGAATAGAATGATTGGAGCAAGTGATGACGCAGGAATCTGTAAAAACAAAAAGATACGCTGTAAAACAGGGCGGCTCTCTAATAGAGCTCTCAATAAATTTAAGAAATCTGGTCTAACTCCGGTTGACGCCAATGGCAATGAAATGAAACTAAAGAGAACTGGTTACCCAGAAAAAAATCCAACCCATTGGAAGATAGAAGGAATAAACGGCGGAAAGCCCATTGAAGCCTCAAAATTAAAGGACGAATTACTAAAGAAAGAGAATCGTAAAATTGCCAGTAAGGTCTATGGCAGAACCGGTCTGCTGAAAATGCGTTTCCGTGCCTGGACAGGAAAGCATATGAGTAAGCTCTATAATAAGTTCAGCCTTAAAAGAAATAGTGCAATGTCAAAAATCGATAAAAAACTTAAAATAACAGAGAGGATAAAAAAATTCCGAGAGGGGATGCCAAAATTTAATAACAGCACAGCCGTCAATAACGTCAAGACCGGAATTAATAAGATGGGAGGTAAATTAAAAAAAGGAGCGCTAGCCTACACCATTGCTGCTGGTTATTGCTTAGCTGTAAAAATTCCAAATATTATCGCAGCAGGAGTTACCGCAGTTCAGCTAGCCCCTCTGCTCGGATTGGTTATGGATGTAGTACTATCTCCTGGATCGCAGGCTAAAGCTTCTGGACTAGATAGTCAACCTGCCGCAGCATTATTAGGTCAGAAGGCTTCAGCTGCCGAATCTACAGGCAGTGAGTTCTCTCAAGAAACGATGGAAACTATAGGCGACATGCTTACTCAAAGGGGCAAAATGAAAGATTCTGAAAACACCGAAGGATCAGCTCTGGATTCTCCATTTCTCCTTGCAGCAATGGGTGTCAATAATGACAAGCCAGGAATTGCTAAAAATTATGTGCCAGGGTATTCAATAGTTACAAATCCTATAATTCGCAAAATCAATGACCTTAAAGGCGCCACTCAGGGAGCATGTGATTTCATACTTAGCCCAGTTACAATGTACACTTTTATGGCCATAGAGGGTGCAGCTACCGCCGCCGCCGGTGGATGGCCTAAATTGGTAACTTGGGTAGGAAGCCAAACTCTCGGTGCAATAGTTACAAAGGTAGCAGAGGTAGCAGTAGGCGACCAAGTTAAAACAATTCTTGAAGAACTAGCAAAGAAATTTCTTGTACCAAATAATGCTCAATATAAGGATTTAGGTGATGCACTTGGTGTTGGAGCGGCAGCGTTCTTTGCAAGCGGATCTATGGGGCAGATGTTACCAGGGCTTAAAATGAGTCAATTGGCAGAATTCAATGGAATCCAAATAGCCAACGAAGAATTCCAAAAAGAGATGGATATTGCTTCATTAAGCCCATTTGATACATCCAGTAGATATACATTCTTAGGTAGCATATTCCATAATATGGGTAATATGATGATAGCTAATGGAACTTATAGTAAAACTCCAGTAGCAATGCTGTCTAATATTCTCAGGCTACCTTCTATAGCGCTGTCTTATTCATCCACTGCAAAAGCAGCAAGCGGTATGTATTCTGACAAATACTGTGGATACGCAAAGGACTTTTACATGGGGAGTGGGTCACCAGACGATCCAGCTGTAAATCTGGCAGGACTACCATGTACAGGTATAACTAAAAGCCAGGATAATATGTCGGTAGAGGAAGCTATACAGATTGCCGAAGATGAAGGATGGATACAAAAAGATATGGATATTTCAGATGGCGCAGATATATCCGATCTCATGACTAATGGATATATAGTTAAAGATACGCCTCTTTATGACTTCATTGAAGATTGTAGTGACGCGAGTAGCGGAAATTACTGGTTTAATAGTGGCGGGTGCGTAGCACCGACAAATTCAAAACAAGCGGCGACAACTACTACAAGTGCTACTTATAAAGACGCAGAAGGTAAAGATGTTACTAACGAATCTTTCGGAGCTGAAAATTCCGCTAAGCAATACGACGACAGAAAGCTTTCCGCTATGTCAGTATTACTAATTGACTTCCAAATCGCACAGTCGATAAATGGCGAAGACGAAGAAGACACTCCTTCAACCACAGCTAAAGCTCCAGACAATGGCGAGGCAGTTGGCGAGCCGCAATTAGAAGAAGCACAACAAGACGGATGGGGAGGCCATAGCAACGGCGAAATTCCAGACTCAGAATTACAAGCTCTATCTTTCTCGTCAGGCAATAAAATGAATAAGAAAGCTGCAGCGGCTATGGAAGAAATGAATAAAGCGTACAAAGCAGATAACAGGTCAGACTTAACAATTAATGAGGCGTATCGAGATTGCGCAACACAGATTAGATATAGTAAAGAACTAGGATCAAGAGCGGCTCCAGCCCCTCCATGTATATCAAACCACGGTTGGGGTCTTGCTGCGGACATTAATGTTGGAGGTTTTGATTCTCCCGCATATAAATGGCTCGAGGCGAACGCACATAAATACGGCTACGTTAATCCGCCTTGGGCAAAGCCTGGCGGTAGTAAGCCTGAACCGTGGCACTGGGAGTATGCAAGGAAGATTTAAAATGAGTCATAATATTAGATACAAGGTAAACTATTTCACGCGCAAGAAATTATCTATTCTCATATATTTCATTGCATCCGTCTCTATTGCGACACAGCCAATAGCAATAGCTACAGGATATCCAGACTCATATGTTACAAATGATATTCTCTGGTATAAAAGTGGAGAGGCAGATTGTGCTAATGCTGCAGTTTCCGTGTCGGCTGAATTATCTAAAAACATTCCGTCAGACTGGGGAAAAATTTTTTCCGCAGCAGCAGAAAAGCACGGCGTTAATCCTAACTTCCTGGCAGCATTATACTTAACAGAACAGGGAAACACTTGGAAACCACTAAACTCTCAATGGGCATCTTCACCGGTTGGCGCTAGTGGTCCTATGCAATTTATGCCGGGAACGTGGAGTGGTCACGCCGAAGACGGAGACGGGGATGGTAAGGCTGACATTATGAACCCTTATGATGCTGTTTTTTCTGCCGCACACCTAGTTAAGTCTCTGAGTACTGATAAAAATACTCCATTAGGCGACATTGGTAGTCCATGGAAGCGGGAACCTATGACAATTCTATATGCAGCGGGTGCTTACAACTGGGGCGGAGGTAATATTCAAAACCACACGTCCGACTCCAGTCCTTTAACTGACGCTCCAACGGAAACTCAAAACTATCTTAAAAATATCTACGAACTATTTAACAGCGACTTCACAAAATCAGGTCACCCAAACTACAAAGATCCGGCACCTTCAGGGGAAGGTGGTAGTGAAAACAGCTCCGCAAGTGCGTCAAATTGCGCAAATAGTGGCGGCGTACATGCCGGAAGTATAGTAGAAACAGCAAAAGGGCTGATAAATAAAGACAATCCAGGTACATCCTCGCAGGCATATGAAGACGCTCGTGCCAAATATAACCCTGAAGCCGGTGGCGATATGACAGACTGTGGAAAATATGTCGCTACCGTTATGCGCGCCAGTGGAGCTGACCCAGACTACCCACCAGCAGGCACCAGCATCCAGAGAAATTATGTGATGAATTCACCAAAATATACCATCATAAATACTAAATCTCCTAGCGACCTTCAGCCTGGTGATATATTAGTCCATAGTGGTGCAGGATCATACGGGCACACAATGATATATATCGGAGATCAAGGAGATGGTAACGTTGCGGTAGAAGCATCACTTGGAGATCATCCGCCTAGGTATGCTAATATTGGTCGCGTTCAAACGCAGCTAGGATATTCAACTAATGTAGTAGCGAGGTTAAATAAATAATTATGTTCAATATTTTTATACAATTAGATCGCAAAGTCAAAATAGCTATCGTCTCATTCGTAGGGTTATCCATCTCACTTATAATCTACGCGGTTTATCTACTGCAATTCGATGCCACGATATATGTATATTCCATACCTGACAGTTTGACGATGTCTTATGGCGACGTAAAAAACCAGCGAATTTCATCCAGGAAAGACATTAAAATAAAGCACGGCAACCATAAATTTACTTTCTCGGCCAATGGATTTGAAAGTTATACTACAGAAATAAATATTAACAAAAACGAGAAGAAAAACATCATATTCGCCTTAGAACCTATTACAGATGAAGCTAAAAAAGAATATGCAAAAGACAAGTACACTGATATCAAGGAGGGTATAGCTGGTAAAAAAGGTAAAGAAGCTACTCGTCAATTGGAAAATAAAAATCCCGCTATCAAATCTTTACCTATCCACAGCAGAGATTTCTATATATTTCCATGTGACAGATATCGATCTGGAGGAGATAAGACTATAGGAATATGTATAACAGTAACGGACTATTTTAACCGCTCTCAAATTGACGAGGCGTTTGCCAAGCTAAAAGAAAAGGGAATAAATCAAGAAGACTATGACATCAAAGTCAATAATCACATCTGGCCAACAGAGAAAGAGAAGTCTACAGGAGCTGCAGTTCAATGTAGAGGCTCGAATCCTGACTGGTGCTACACCTACAGAGATATTTAGCTCTTAAGCGGCATAATAATGTGCGTATAATCAGGATTTTTTACCTGCTCGCGAATTACGCACGGCGACAATTTGCCATTAAATGAGAATACAATTTCATCCGCGTCAATAATATTCAAAACCTCCGTTAGGTAGCGTGAATTAAGCGTTACTTGACCGTCTGCGGATATTTTGGCTGTTGCCTCTGATGTGTTCTCGCCAAGCTCAGACGCAATCGAATGAATAGAAAGTAGGGAATTTTCCTCTGATGCGGTAATTGTAATTCCACCACCAGATTCACGCGCGAATAACGCCGCAATTTTCGTAACTCGACTAAAATCAGACTTCTTAATAACAATCTCAGTTTTAGCGGTTGCCGGAATTAATTGGCGATAATCAGGGAATTTCCCGTCAATTAATCGGCTAACAATTTCCATATCTCCCGTCTTAAAACAAACTTGAGAATCGTCAAAAAGAACCGTAATTTTCTTCTCATCGCCGACGCTCTTACTGACCTCCGCCAGAGTAGAAGCGGGAATAATGGCTGACACTTCATTATCTGACTTTATTAGACGCTTTTCTGCCAGCCTGTAGCCATCAGTAGCGGCTAAGTATAGCGATCCTTCATAATTATGCCAATAAACTCCCGTAAGAACTGCTCGCGTGACGTCAGAGCTGACAGCCAACTTCGTTTGGACTATGGCTTTCTTAAGATCCTCAACGTCAATTTCATATTGTATAGCGGTTTTTTCATCAATTGTAGGCAGCTCAGGATATTCATCAGCCACCACGCCATTGATAACTGATGAGAATTTTCCTGAAGTTATATGCAAATGTTCGTTTTTAGTTTCAAGTTCCACCGGGCCGCTTGGTAGGTTTGTGATGAACTCTGATACCAATCGAGCAGGGATTGTAATAGATCCATGATCTTCAATTTTCGCACCAATGTATTGAGTAGAAGCAATTTCCAAATTTGTTCCAGCAATCAATAATCTTCCTCCATCAGTGCGAAGTAAAATATTATTCAATATTGGCAGTTCATTACGACTTGATGCGATATCTTTGATTAGATTAAGTGCTTTTGCAAGTTTTTCTTGGGTGACTGATACTTTCATTATACTTTCCTTAATTTTTAATTAGTCTTAATAGTAATAGGTGCTGTGGAAACTGGGTAAAAAATGTGTTCAAACAGGGGTAGAGTGGCGATAAAATAGGTGGAAAACTCTGTGTGCTATTTGTGGACTTTATAGTGGATATTTGTGTATTATTCCACTGTCTGCTGACTTGTCGTTTTCTTTCCACAGATCTGTGTGTTGGTAAGTCACCGCAAAAACACAACATCTGCACAGCTTTTCCACAATTAATGAACATATAATTTATCCTTAATGTCGTTAATTTGCTCGCGAATACTGACGTTGGTAAGACTTTCCTTAGTAATTTTTTCAATTGAATGCATAGCGGTTGTGTGGTCTTTTCGTCCAAGTTCTTGGGCAATTTTCGGAAAACTCATTTTCAGCTCACTACGTAGAAGAAACATCGCAATTTGCCTTGGCATGGCTATAAATTTATCTCGCCTGGATGAGCACATATCTTTTACATCAATATTATAATAGCGCGCCGTTTTATCAATTATTTGTTTGGCGGTTATATGTTGCGGTCTATTACGTTTAATATCTCCCAAAATTCCCTCAGCCGCCGCTAAATCAGGAGTGAAATTCTGCATTTCCGCATAAGCAAGCAGTCGATTCAAAGCACCTTCCAGCTCGCGAATGTTCGTCTTAAAGTTGGTCGCTAGATATTCTACGACATCGGAATCTAGTTCAGTGTTACTGAGTTCAGCTTTTGCTTTAACGATAGCGCAACGAGTTTCATAATCGGGCATCTGAATATCAATCGCCATACCCCATTCAAATCGACTACGCAAACGATCGGTTAGAGTAGGAATACTTTTTGGCGGTTTATCTGAGCTAATAATGATTTGCTTATTGTTCTGATGAAGATCGTTAAATGTATGGAAAAATTCGTCCTGAGTTTTTTCTTTTCCAGCGATAAATTGCATATCATCGACAATCAATACATCGACATTGCGATATTTATCAGAAAAACCTTTTTTCTTGAAACGAATAGAATCCAGAAACTCATTAACAAACGTTTCCGTAGTAATGTAAAGCACGCGCGCCGAAGGTTGTTTTTTAACTATCTCGTTACCAACAGCTTGCATTAAGTGAGTTTTACCAAGTCCAGAACCTCCGTAAAGATAGAGCGGATTATATTTTTCTCCTGGATGTGCGGCGACCGCTTGGCAAGCGGCATAGGCCAAATCGTTACTTGAGCCAACGATGAAGTTGTCAAAGGTATACCTGGGATTAAGATTACTAGAATGGGATTTCCTCGATGGTAAAATCAGCGGCTTCGCTGTTTCTTGTTGTCCACTTTTATCAACTTCACGATTAACACGCGGTTTTTTATTGCTAGATTCGACGTTATAAGAAATAGACGGGGCATTAATGCCGTTGTGAGCCAGGGCTTCCAATATTTGCGGATGAAATCGCTTTTCAAGTTGGGTTCTAGCAAAAATATTCGGCGCAATTATAAGAACTTCTTTGTCGGAAATTATTTCCAATTTGGTATTTTTAAACCACGCAGTAAACGACGAAGACGATACAGTTACTTCAATCTCACCTAAAACACCCTGCCAAACCGCATGACTATCCACGAAAATTACTCCCTCAAATCCTGTTAACTATCTTTACTATAGCAAATAAGGGGAGTTTTCCACAAGTATAAACGGAGTAGAAAGGTTACTATTCAAAACAGGGGTGGAGTTTTCCACAATTAAAATTCTCATCTGTTAAAATTGTGGAAAAATATACGTCGATAGTGGAAAAGTCATTGTCGACTTGCAAAAAGTACTGAAAGAATATATACTATTCATTGATATGCCAAAGCGAACATTTCAACCACACACCCGACACCGCGCAAAGACACACGGTTTTAGGGCACGAGTTTCTACCAAGGCTGGTAGGATGGTTTTGAAGCGCCGCCGCCTAAAGGGCCGCGCTAAAATTGCTATTTAATTGATAGCTAAAAATTATCCCGTCGATGAAGGCGGGATTTTTTGATATAATTGTAAAATATGTTACAACAATGTAATCGGTTTCATGGTCATGGCAGCCTTAAGTTTGTCTATAAAAACGGACAAGCGGTTCGTTCGTCTATAGCCACGATAAAATATGTGAAAAATCCGTATCGAAATCACAGCAGGTTTGCGGTTGTTGTTAGTAAAAAAGTTCTAAAGTCAGCGGTGCGTCGGAATCGTATACGTCGACGTGTTTATGAAATTATTCGCTTGGAGATGCCTAATATGAAAAATGACCAAGATGTGGCTGTTATTATATTTTCGGCGGAAGTTTTATCGATGCCACATAAAGACTTGAAGCAGACGATAAAGAATCTTTTCTCTCAAGCTAAACTGTATAAATAGGCGCTTTTTTGCTATAATTAAGACATGAGTTTTTTTGATGAGTTTATTGTTCGACCGATTTTAAATTTGCTAATGGCTATCTATAGTCTGATTCCGGATTTTGGTGTTAGCGTCATTATCTTTACGATTATTGTAAGACTTTTACTTTGGCCACTAATTAAGAAGCAACTTCATCAGGCAAAGGCGATGCGTAAAATGCAGCCAGAGCTTGTAAAGATCAAAAAACAGTACGCAAAAAATCCGCAAATGCGTAACTTAGCGATGGTGGAACTTTATAAAAAACATAACGTCAGTGCCTTTGGTTCAATTGGCGTTATGATTATTCAGCTGCCAATTTTGATTGCGATGTATCGAGTGGTGCAGATTTTCGTTTCTAGCCGCGCCGACTTAGGAAAATATGTTTATGATTTTATGAAAAATCTGCCGGTTGCTAATAATTTAGTAAATAATCCAGATCAATTTAATCAGAATTTCCTGGGAATTATAGATTTGACACAACACGCGATATCAAAGAATGGAATTGTTGTTGGCTTGGTTATTTTGGCGGCAGTTGCGGCATATTTGCAATATTTAACTTCAAAACAATTATCACCTCAATCCGACAGTAATCGTAAGTTGCGTGACATTTTAGCTGAGGCTGGCGATGGAAAAGAGGCAGATCAGGCAGAAGTAAATGCTATTATGACGCGAAAAATGATGAAATTTATGCCAGTAATGATGTTCTTTGTGATTGTGTATTTGCCGGCAGCTTTGGCGCTTTATTTGACGACAGCTAGCGCCGTGGGATATCTCCAGAACTATATCATCTTCAAGCAAGACTCTAAAGAAATGCAAGAAATTGCAGATAAAAAATCATCTCAAAAATCTAAAGCATCGACAAAAATCGACAAACGTGTTAAAAAGGCTACAGAGGCTAGGATAACTCGGATCAAGGCTAAGGATTAAGGAGGATTTATGGACCAAATTGAAACGGTTGAATTTGTAAAAAAATATTTAGAGGATTTGCTAACGTTCTTTGACTTGAATCTGGAAGTTTCAGTAAAAATCGAAGATGGAATTGTTGTAGCTTCAATTCCACATAGCGAGCGAAGCAGTATTTTAATCGGCAGAAATGCGGAAACATTGCGTAGTATTCAGAATCTTTTGTCGACAGCGCTTCATCATAAAGAAGCGTCAACTGTTCGGGTGAATTTGGATATTGCGGACTATAAAAAGCAGCACGCTGAAAAAATTGCCGAAAAGGCGCGTGGTTGGATTGAGGAAGTTCGACGAACTGGTGAATCAAAGGTTGTGGATTTGAATGCTGCTGATCGCTGGACGGTGCATCACTTGGCTGGTGAATATAGCGATATTGATACGCATTCTGAGGGTGAAGGTCGCGAACGACGGCTGATTATTAGTCAGAAGAGTTCTTAGTGTCTTTAAAGACTATTCTGGAGTACAGAACGTAATTCCAAACGAGGCTGACTACCGTGGCGGCTAGTTTGCTAATCAATAGGGCAAGTGACTTATTTAATCCGAAGCCTATAAATATCGGCGTAATGATAGCTATAATAATTGTCTGAATTACCCATAAACCAAATAGTGTAACTGCGGTGAATAAAAGAAATTGTTTTTTCAAGTTTTGGGATGTTGACTTGAAAGTATATTTTTTATTTGCAAAAAATGAGAACAAAAAGGCAACTAATGTTGATATAAAATTAGCAAACTCTTTTGGGATATTTAAAAAGATTGTTAGGCTAAAAAGTATGCCAAAATCTAGTACTGTATTAGTACTGCCAACGATAAGAAATCTTAATTTATCGGCGTGTTTTTTTAATATTTCCTGCATGATACTCCTCTATTAAATATAGCGGTCTGTTTTTTGTCTCAATAAATATCCGTCCTACGTATTCGCCAATTATACCTAGGGATAATAGCTGAACTCCGCCGAGGAATAAGATAACTGCCATTAGCGAGGAATATCCAGCGCCAGTAGAAACTCCGAACAAAGGGCGAACTAAAAGATAAATAATCCAGACAAAAGCAATGAATGAAATGATAAATCCAAAAATAGTCGCCATTCGTAGCGGCGCGGTAGTAAAGCTGGTAATTCCGTCGATTGCTAAGTTGAGTAGTTTTCGGTAATTCCATTTGGTTTGACCAGCTAATCTGGGGTCGCGATCATAAAATATCTCTTTTTTCTTATATCCAATCCAGCTGAAAATCGCTTTTGTATTGCGCTGAGATTCGCGGAATTTTTGCAAAGCCTCAATGCACCGGCGATCCAGTAAGCGAAAATCTCCAGTATCGACCTGAATGGGAATGTTGGTCGATTTCTGCAATATTCTGTAATACCATTGGCTGGTTTTTTTCTTCAGCCAGGTTTCGCCTTGTCGGTTGTTGCGGCGAGCATAGACGTCATCGTAACCATCTTCCCAATACGAAATCATTTCCTGGATGAGCTCTGGCGGGTCTTGTAAATCTGCATCGATAATCACCAGAGCGTCACTTTTTATGTGGTCAATTCCAGCTATCATGGCAATTTCCTTACCGAAGTTTCGCGATAGATTTATATAGCTGATACGAGAATCTTTTTTTGATTGCTCGGCTATGATTGAAAAAGATTTATCGGTGCTGCCGTCGTTTATGAAGAGAAATTCGAATTGATAATCGGGCGTGTTTTTTGTAAATTCGTCCAAGCGCCTAAATAATTGCGACAAAACGGATTCTTCGTTGTAGACAGGAATGAGAAGAGTGATGGTTTTCATGGTATTAAATATATTATTTTATTCTGAAAAAATGCTTAAATTTTAATAAACCAGTTTGATTTGGTAGCGGTCCATCGTGAATAATATTTCGAATATAGTCGACGGAAACCTTACGATTTTTTTGAATATGAAGACGTTTTTTATAAGCTGCCGGTTTGTGAATAATTGATACTAAAGCGCCCTTGAATGCAGGCCAACCGTTGCCGTGGCGAATTGCGCTGGCAAAAATCAACCAATATGTCAGTAAAAATCGTATACCAATATGCCAAAATAGTTTACCCGGAACATTTTTAATGAAGATTAACGGCAAGTTTTTAAAAGTATTGTAGACAGCTAATCCGGGAACTTTTTTACTACTAGCGCCAACTTTATGATAAGCGATAGCCTTGGGCGTGAAGCGAACTTTCCAGCCTGCCAATTGTGCTCGGAAGCTTAAATCGACATCCTCATAATACATGAAGAAATCTTCATCAAACATATCTATATCATCAAATATTTTTGCACGATAAATAGCACCGCCGCCAGTCGCACCAAATACTTCTCCAGGCTTAGTTGGTGCGTTTTTTATGGGCTCATCACGGTTTCTTGGTCCAGGAAGTCCCCACATTGTGTAAAAATCTCCAGTTGTGTCGAGAGTCTTGCTATTGCGTCTTTGTAAGATTCCAGTCGCAATTCCACATTCTGGGTATTTTGATAATTGATAAATAAGAGCTTCACACCAGTTTCTATCAGCTATCGCATCCGGATTAAGTACTCCAATATATTCAAAGTTGTTTTTTAGGGCGTAGATTAATCCTGTATTAATTCCTCCCGCGAATCCTAGATTATCTGAGTTTTTGAGCAAAATAATCTTTTCTTTTTTATGCGACGATATATATTTTTCAAATACAGTAACAGAATTGTCGCTACTATTATTATCTACTATAATAATAGTAGGTTTTAGGGTTTGTTTTATTAATGAATCAACGCACTCTATGGCGTCGTCGGATCCGTTCCAATTAAGAACTATAATTGTAAGTCTATTCATAATGTTCTTTTTGTATTGTATAATAGGTGATGTATATTATGAAGTGGCTAGAGGTTTTTAATAGAAAAAACAGGATTCTCTTAAGAGAATTAGTTATTACGGATTTTAAATTGAGATATCAGGGCTCTGCTCTCGGATATGTATGGAGTGTTCTTAAGCCGCTTTTTCTATTTTCGATATTGTATGTAGTTTTTGATAAATTTTTAGGAGTAGGAAGGAATATAGAACATTTTCCAGTGTATTTATTGCTGGGGATAATTTTATGGAACTTCTTCGTAGAAGCAACTAATCAAGGACTAAACTCTATAGTAGGTCGAGGTGACCTACTTAGAAAGATTAATTTTCCTAAATATATTGTTGTAATTTCTGGAACTGTATCCTCATTGATAAATTTGCTATTTAATATGATAGTGGTGCTTTTATTTGTGTTAGTAAATGGAGTTCAATTATCATGGATGTCGCTATTAATCATACCACTAATAATTGAACTGTATATATTTGCTTTAGGGGTGGCTTTTTTCTTGTCCGCTCTTAATGTTAAGTCGCGAGATACTGGATATCTATGGGAGGTATTTACTCAAGCTGCATTTTATGCCACCCCTGTTATTTATCCAATGCAGATGGTTTCACAGAAGAGCAATTTTGCTGTTGATCTGTTGTTTCTTAATCCTGTTGCACAAATTATTCAAGATAGTAGATATGTGCTTATAACTAAAGATACGATGATTATGTGGAATAGATTGAACCCGCTAATGATGTCTGTACCGTTTTTAGCTATAGCTATAGTGGTTCTATTTGCAGTTTGGTATTTTAAGAAGCAGTCGAAGACATTTGCGGAGGAGATTTAGGATATATGAAGGATGTAGTTATAGAAGTTAACTCTCTTACTAAGACTTTTAAGATACCAACAGAGTCTAGCAACGGGATTAAACAGAAGACTATTAATTATATTAAAGGCAAAAAAGGCTACAGGGAATTTACGCCATTAAAAAATATATCTTTTGATATTAAAAAAGGTGAATTTTTTGGAATAGTAGGTAAAAATGGTTCAGGTAAGAGTACTCTGTTGAAGTCTATAGCTCAAATCTATTCTCCGACGGAAGGTTCAGTGCGAGTAAATGGATCTCTTGTCCCGTTCATCGAGCTGGGTGTTGGTTTTAATCCAGAATTAACAGGTAGAGAAAATGTATTTTTAAATGGAGCTTTACTGGGATTTAGTCATAAAGAGATGGAGCTGATGTATGATGATATTGTTGAATTCTCTGAGTTGGCAGATTTTATGGAAGAGAAGCTTAAGAATTACTCATCAGGGATGCAGGTTAGGTTAGCTTTCTCTGTAGCTATTAAAGCTCGTGGCGATATTTTAATGCTTGATGAAGTGTTGGCTGTAGGGGACGCGGCTTTTCAGCAGAAGTGTTTTGATTATTTTGAAAAAGTTAAACGTAGTAATCAGACTGTGGTTTTTGTGACGCATGATATGAACGCCGTGCGCAGATTTTGCTCGAGAGCCATGTATATAGAAAATGGAACGATAAAACATATTGGATCTCCTCAAGAAATTGCCGATATATATACGGAGGTTAATATGGATGCGGTTACTAGTGTAGAAGAAGAATCTCATGACGATTCAGTTAGTATGTCTGTTGATATACCTAGTAAAAAAAATTTTACGCAAGAAGACTCGATTGATATTGGCGTGACTGTAGATGGTATTGCTGAAGATGTTTTTGTGAATATATCCTTTGTGTACGGAGGGTTTGTATTTGCTGATCGCAATTGTAGAGACACTCCTAGTGACTTTATACAAAACAATAGGAGGGTTAATTTCAATCAGAGTTTGGATGGCTTTAATCCTGGCAAATATGATATTCATATGTCATTACACCGCAGGGCTGATGATGGCATAATTAAACATTTGCCACGAGCATTTTCGTTTATTATTACAGGTAAGGATGATTTTCGTGATGGTCCAATGAGAATAATGGGAAAGTGGAGTGTAAAGAAGAGGGGATAAAATCAGATGAAAAATAAGATTATAAAGAGTGCTAAATTTGTTGTTAGATCAACATTGCATCCGTCATACGGTAGTGAACAAGTAAGGTTGTTTCGCGATCGTAGATTTATTAATAAGAAACGATATGAAGATTATATTAAATGGTTTGATAAGCATAAAGTAACCGATGAGCAACTTAAGTTACAAAGAAAATATTCCAAGGAATTTAAGCAACGTCCATTGATTAGTATTTTGTTGCCGACATATAATACAAATCCAGTATATCTGCGTAGCTGTATTGACTCTGTCCTATCTCAGAGTTATGACAACTGGGAGTTGTGTATTTCTGATGATAATTCTACTAGCGATCAAACAAAGAGTGTTATAAACGAATATGTAGAAAAGTATAATAATATTAAGGCTACATTTCGTAAAGAAAATGGTCATATATCAAAGTCATCTAATACAGCTCTTTCGATGGCTAAGGGTGACTATATATCATTACTCGATCATGATGACATTTTACCTCCCAACGCCTTGTTTGAAGTGGTTGATGTTATAAATAAAAATCCTGACGTAGATCTTATTTATACGGATGAAGACAAGATTGATAGTGACGGTATTCATATAGAACCATTTTTTAAACCTGACTGGAGTCCTGATTTTATGAATTCATGTAACATGGTAACGCATTTTGCTACCATAAAAGCGGGTGTAATTAGAAGTGTTAATGGATTTACCGTCGGAACACATGGCGCGCAAGATTGGGATTTATTTTTGAAGATTTCTGCTAAAACTAATAACATTTATCATATTCCGAAAATTTTATATCATTGGCGTAAATCTGAGACATCTACTGCTATGAATGCTGATAGTAAACCATATGCTTATATAAATCAAAAGAATGTCCTTCGTATTAGTGTAAGGCAAAGAGGAGAAAATGCCTATATAGATTCTCATGTTGCGTTAGGATTTTGGCGTAAAAAATATGTAATTCCGACAAACCCGTTGGTGTCAATTATCATACCAACCAAGGATAATTTTAGATATATAAAAAAGTGCATAGATTCAATTATTGAAAATACTTCGTATCCATATTTTGAAATAATAATTGTAGATACGGGATCTATAGATTCTCGAGTAAATGATTTTTATGAAAAATTGATAGATAATAATAGCAATGTGCATGTTATTAAATACAAGAAGAAATTCAATTTTTCAGATGCATGTAACTATGGTGTAAATAATTCTAGTGGAGAATATCTGCTATTCCTTAATAATGATACAGAGGTTATTACTCACGACTGGATTCAGTCGTTGCTTGAGCATGCTCAGCGTCCAGAAGTAGGGATGGTTGGACCTAAGCTTATATTTGAGGATAAGACAATACAGCATGCTGGAATAGTCTTATCTGAAAGAGATATCGCATTCCATCCGTTTTATGGTCAGGATGAGCGTACAGATATATTTACGTATATTTATACCGCCAATATTCGTAACGTATCGGCAGTAACTGGTGCTTGTTGTATGGTTAGTCGTGATAAGTTCAATAAGGTGGGTGGATTTGATAATAAACTTCGTATAACGTATAACGATGTAGATCTTAACCTTAAATTACGCAAAGAAGGCTATTATAATGTCTACACTCCATACGCGGAGTTATTCCATTATGAGTCTAAGAGTGTTGGTCGCATAAACACGAGTGAGAGAGACACTAGTGAACTAGAGAGTGCTCAAAAAGAGATGCGTAAGAGATGGGGCGAATACTTGAAGAGGGATCCATTCTATAATGATAATTTTGAGCAATTTGGTCCGGGATATAGGTTACCCGAATAACGTTAACTATTAATTATTAAATAACCGCGACAGTACAACTTACTATCGCGGTTATTTATAATATTTACGATGTAAAGATATACGAGTTATTATGCTTAGTATATTCCTGATGATGTAGATATGTGGCTGGCCCATGATTGTTGACCGTCACCCCATCCGTGTACTTCGACGGTGTTATTAGTCGTACCTCTGTATTTGACATAATAGATGGTATCTTTTCCTCTTCCTTGCAAGTCGGCTGCCACTATGTCGTTTGATCCTATCACATAGCCAGATTCTGGGTAATTGCTTGCGGTGTGACGCACCCAGTTTTTTAATGAAGAATCCCACACGTGAAATTCGATAAGACCGCTCGTAGTATTATCGAATTTAACATATATAAATTCATCTTTTTTATCTCCATCAAGATCTGCCGCAATAACTCTTCCTGTGTCCATACTAGCTGAAGGGTGGTTTGTTGCTGTGTGTCTAAACCAACTAGTTCCATTATTACTCCACCCATGTACTTCAATCATGCCAGAATTAGTCTGCTCATAATTAATCAGATAATATTCGTCATTACCATCACCATCGGTATCTGCTGTTATAACTTCAGAAAATAGCGGATCAATAGGTCCGGCAGATGTTGCAGTGTGAGCTAGCCAACGCAATCCATCTTGAGTCCACGTATGAAACTCAACTCTACCACTTGCGGTTCCGTTATAGTCGACCTTTGTTAATACAGTATTTTTGCTATTGACTTTCCTTGATATAACCTTGCTGTACTGCTGATTAAAGGTGTATGAGTTTGTCGCTGTATGCTGAGACCATGCCTGTAAGTTACTATTGGCCCATGTGTGCATTTCGGCACATTTACTGCCAGTATTATTAGGGACGGATATAGTTAAGGTGTCATTATTTCCATTTATCCTAGTTGGTATAATTCTAGCGCCAGTTTCTACGTTAGGTATATTCTGTCCGTTTTTACAAGAGAATGAGCTGCTTGATCTTGTATCTCCAAACCAGTCTGTAAAGTAATTATAAAAGTTACGATTACCATAGGCGCTACACCCATCACCTACGCCATACCCAGATGACATAGCAGCGGCATTTGGTTGATATGGTGTATAGCTATAAAGAGCGGCGGTTGTCCAATTCTGAATATTTATGTTAGATCCTCCGCAAGCAGCATTCGGACTCCATTGAACGAAATTTACGCCTGTTGTATATGGTGAAAACCAATTAGGATTACGTGTTATTATGTAGTGAAAGTGTTTCGCTGCCCATTCTAGCTGGTTTTCTAGACCAAAATATTTACTATCACACGCGGCGGTGTCTGGGCATCCATAGCCAGTTGCGCTTTTGAACTGCCCACGAGTTGGCCACGTGTCAGTAACTAGGGCTTGCTCTTTTTGGAGCAAAACTATTAAAAGCTGTGGGTTTACATGATATTTTTGAGAGACATCAAAGATTAATTGAGCAGCGCTTCTTCCATCTTTTGTTTTATAATCACGGAGACATGTGTATGGAGGACTATGCCACCCTTTCGATGCGGCATACTGAGCGTGAGTTATATCGGGTCTTCCAAACTCACTGGCTGGTTTGGCGCCATTTGTATCACATTGGGGAACTTTACTATTTAAAAATAACTGAATTTGGCCTGCACTCATGGATACGTAATTTGTTGCTACGGCATCATCCATAATATTGCCTGGGTCAAAATCATTTAATACTGCAGATGCTGGTGTAGAAGATAATATCGTTCCTAAGCATATTGACGTAAGTAGGCCTAATTTTAATATTAATTTCTTCATATAGTTATTTCTCCTTCAGTATCTCCAGTCACGTTGTTGTCTTCATAATGAATGTTTATTGTCCATTTTCCAGGTGACAATTGAGATAACGGAACGTTAAATCCTTTACAGCTAGACGTACTTGGACCAGCTTGCAGCTCTACACTATTGGAATACGTTTGTCCGCTAGTATTGTGCATTGATAACGTACATCTTCCGCTTGATGATATAGTTTGGATTAAACTACGGATATAAAGTGTGTTTGAATCTTTATCGACTGTTGTAGTTGTTATACTTACTCCAACTGTTGGTTTTTTTCCGTTGGATGATGGAGTCGGTTCTGGCGAAGGATCGCTTCCTTGTAGTGTTTTAGATTTTTGACCTGATGACTCTTTTTCTGACTTATTGGATGCATCATTTAATGATCTTTTTTTTATGTCTTGACCAGCTGTTTTTTGTTCCTCGGTGGCTGTGTTAAATTGATTCTGGATGAAGGGCCAGAACTTAAATTTATAGGAAATTAAGCCATAGCCTGTTATAGACAATAGTATAATAGCTATCAGAATCAATACTTTATTTTTTTTATTTTGTTTTTTCTGTATTTTCATAATTGTTACCTAATCAACACTACTATAGCAGATATAGATAAAACGGTAAAGCTTTAAAAAGTTCTTTTATAGAATAAAATATCTCCATTATGTACAGTGACTTTATCGATTAGTTCGTAACAAGGTAGCTGTAGTGGCGTCGTAGATAATACACGAGTAACAGATTTTCCTATATGATTACTACAACTCAATTTTGCAATAAATACGTCCGGCTGAATAAGTGCGAGATCTTTATCTATGGTATCAGATAGAAGTATATGTGCATACCTGTTATAAATTGTCCTATCTTTTGATATTTTTGACCAGAAATCTTTATCAGGGTAAGTATTGACTCCCGTAATTGATTTTCTATTTGCCATTTGAGGGAAATTTTCTAGCACGCTTGTGCCAGACAATCCCCATATATCGTCACTAGACGAGGTAGAGATAATCTTTTTGGTTATAATATTATCGTTATATCCACTTCCTAGACCTCTATATAACGGCTGTATAGTTATTGTCGACATAATACATAAAGAAGAAAGCACTAACAGTCCGAGTTTTTTCTTTTTTATAAATATAAGAGCTAGTCCACCAGAAAGGCTTATTGCGGCTAATAATAATACGCGAAGATCTCCGGCAAAGTTACGATTGAACTTTACGACATATACGATGGTGCAGACGTAAATAATAATCACCATTGTTGAATATAGATATGGTAAATAGCGATATTGTGATGAAAATTTTATAGTATTGGCAAGCGTGTATATTAATGAAAAGATTCCTATAAAACCTAATCCAAGCTGCAATCTTGTTATCGGTACGAGATGCATCATGAAAGGCTTTGCTATTGAAGAGAATCCTGGAATAAATAAATGAGATATGAATATTAAGCAGGAGACAAAAATAGCAACCCCAACCCAATCTATAGTTTTATTTTTACGCCATTTGCTATATAAAATAAACAGTATGGGAATGATAAATGCAAAAGGCGTGATGATAAATGCAGACATTTCACTTTGATTAATGGATCCTTTACTTGGATCTATCGATGAAATGGATGCGTCATCCATAAGTCGGTATTGACTATAGCCAGTGAGACCGATTAGATCAGCCTGTGATGGAATTCCCGAATGTACGAATCGCGCCCCGGGATAATCTGTACCAGAAATGGCTTGTACGGCATCTATTCTGGTGATTAAAAATATACCAACTATGCCGATCGCTGCTAGAGCGGATCCTACTATGAATGCTGTATTTACATATAATATTTTTCGCACTTTTTTGGGTGTTTTTTTCCAAGTATTTATGTAATAGCCAATCGCCACTAGAAATACAGTGATGACAACAGGTATCTGAAAGGCTGGATACAATAGTAGGGCGAAGCTTACCATTGAATAGGTTAATAAAAGTGATAGTGCGAGATTCGATATTATATCACCATGTTTATATCTCTTTAAAAAAGGCAAAGGTTTATTTTCTATTAATTTCATTATTAATAGCAGTATGACAATTCCCCAGACGATACTCATTATAGTAATGGTTTGATACCACCAGAATATAAAAGGGGCAAAAGAGCCTATGATGGCGATAGATCCTGACAGCGCGTATTTATTGGGAAGAAATTTTAACGATAGAAAGTATATACTTAATAATAATGATGCCAATAATAGCCACCACTTAAAGGCAAAAGCAAACTCGAAAGGAACTATTAAAAAGGCAAGATTTTGAGGTCGGAATACTGTTGACCATTCTTTATATGGAGCATCGGACACAAGGCTCATATTCTTGCCAGAATTGCCAAAGTTCTTATTTATTAGTGGATATCCAGCTTCTTTTTGTGCAATTGTGAATTGTGTAACGACTAGCCACTCGTCGCTGCGAATAGGTCGAGCTTCGCCTGATATGAGATTAGATGATTTGCCATTAAGGAAAGAGTCATAATATAAGCCAAATGAAGATCCAGATATCTTAAATCCTGTCGCAAAAATTAGACAAAAGATAATAGTAGACGGGAAAATCCATTTTTTATACGAATCGTCTTTTAATTTTGTAAAAATAGAACGTAGAACTTGCATAACATTTATTAGTATACAATAAAAATAGCAAGTATAAAGATTGTGTTTTTTGAGAACAAGTCTAAAAAACGAAAAATAAAAAATGAGTAATGTGCTATAATTGTTGAAGGTAGTAAGAGTATAAGGAGGCTACGTAATGATAAATATTGCATCACCCGTTATAGAGGAAGAGGAGCGTCGGGCAGTAAATGAAGTTATAGAGTCAGGTATGCTGGCTCAGGGTCCGAAAGTCGCTGAACTTGAAGAGAGTTGGGCTAAATATTGTGGAGTGAAGCATGCTTTAGCTGTGAATAGCGGCACGGCTGCTATCCACTGTGCTTTATATGCAGCAGGAGTTGGTGAAGGCGATGAAGTTATCACTACGCCATATAGCTTTATTGCTACGATCAACCCTATACTAATGTTGGGTGCTCGACCAGTTCTTGTAGACATAGATGAGGAAACATTTAATATCGATGTTTCAAAAATAGAAGCAGCTATTACAGATAAGACTAAGGCTATAATCCCAGTTGATTTGTATGGTCAACCTTGCGATTGGAAGGAATTGCGAGAAATTGCAGATAAGCACGAACTAAAAATTATTGAAGATGCATGTCAGGCAATTGGCGCAGAATATGACGGCGTGAAAACTGGTGCCTTGGGTGATTTTGGATGTTTTTCACTGTATGCTACAAAGAATATTATGTGTGGTGAAGGTGGCGTTGTTACCACTAATAGCGATGATGCTGCGGCTGCTATTCGCTCATTCAGACAGCACGGAATGACTTCATCTTACGAGTACGCTGATTTGGGATATAACTATCGTATGTCAGACTTGCACGGTGCTATCGCCGTTGAGCAATTAAAGAAAGTAGAAAACTTTACGAATAGGCGACAGCATAACGCTAATATGTTAAATGAAGCGTTGGCTGGAATTGAAAAGATAGTCCTACCGAAGATTGCAAGCAACAGAAATCACGTATATCACCAATATACTATTTTACTAGATAAGAGTATACGAAGAGATGATTTTATAGCTAAATTAAGAGAAAAAGGAGTTGGTACTGGAGTTTATTATCCAAAACCGTTGCACGTATATCCACATATTTCAAAACTTGGGTATAAAGTGGGAGATTTTCCTGTTGCCGAAGATTTGGCTGCAAGAGTTGTGTCTTTGCCTGTTCATCCAAAAGTTACAGATGCTGATATTGAAGTAATTGCTAGCGCAATTAAGGAAGCTGTAAATGACTAATAATAAAGAAGGTAAAATAAGGGTTGCTGTCATTGGCACTGGAAATATGGGGCGCAATCATGTGCGTAATTATTTCATGCTTCCAGAATCTGAGCTAGTGGCAATAGCAGACGTTAATCCAGCCGCAAAATCGCTAGCTGACGAATACAAAACAAAATTCTTTACTGATTACAAGGAAATGCTTGAGAGAGTTCATCCAGATGCCGTGTCTGTGGTTGTGCCTACTCCATTTCATCTTGAAGTTGCAACTGAGGTGATGTCTCGAGGTATTAATTGTATGCTTGAAAAACCAATTGCATCTTCGGTGGAAGAGGCTGATAAGCTAATTGCTTGTGCTGAGGAAAATGGAGTTACGTTTACAGTTGGTCATATAGAGAGGTTTAATCCAGTTATTAAGAAGCTGAAGCAGATGATCGATGATAATGCTATAGGTGACATAACATCGGTAGTATGTAAGCGTGTTGGTGGTTTTCCTGCTGTCGAGCCAAAAACGGATGTGATTATTGACCTTGCAGTTCATGACGTTGATATAGTTAACTATCTATTAGGACAAAAACCTAAAGCTATTCATAGCCACGGATCGCGTACTCGTCATAGTAAAAAAATTGACTCAGCAGAAATATTAATGGATTATGGTAGAGCGTCAGGATTTATTCAGGCTAATTGGCTGACTCCAGTAAAAATTCGCACCATTGCACTGACTGGATCGTTAGGTTATCTAGAGGCTAATTATATAACACAGGAGCTTACATATTATAAACATAATATGAAAGAAATTCAGAAAGATGGATTTACTGAATTTGTTTTGCAAGTTGGTGATCCAGAAAAGCGTGTGATAAAAGTTGATTTTGAAGAGCCTTTAGCTGCTGAATTGAAAGCTTTTATGGCTAAATCTATGGGCAGGACGGCATCAATTGTTGATCCGGTAGATGCGCGCGAAGCGTTAAAAATATCATTAGAGGCTGTTGCGCCTTTTGACGTTAAATAGGAGGATAATATGAAAAGAATTTTAGTAACAGGTGCTGGTGGATCGCCTTCTGCAAACTTTATTCGATCCCTTAGAGCTGCGGATGAAGAATATTACATTGTTGGCACAGATGCTGATAAATATTATTTACAGCGTGCTGAAGTTGATGTTAAATATCTAGCACCGTTGGCAAACGACCCAAAGTACATTGATTTTTTGAATTACATTATAGAGAAGGAAAATATTGAGTTTGTACACGCTCAAAACGATGTTGAGGTTGGGTTTTTGAGCGAGAATCGAGAGAAAATTAAAGCCAAAACATTCTTTCCAGCCAAAGAAACCGTTAAGATCCTTCAAGATAAGTTTGAGTCGTTTAAACTATGGGAAAAGGCCGGTATTAAAGTTCCTAAGACTAAACTAATTGAAGGTAAAGATACTGATTTAGATGCTCTATTAGAGGAGATGGGTGGATCTATGTGGATTCGCGCAATATCAGGAGCTGGTGGTCGTGGATCTCTTCCAGTTCACGATGTTAAGACTGCTAAGAACTGGTTAGATTTCCAAGAGAAAAATGGCTCTTGGTCTGGTAATTTTACAGCATCAGAATTGCTTGAACCAGAGACGGTTACTTGGATGTCGTTGTGGAAAGATGGCGAGTTAGTTGTTGCCCAGGGACGCAAGCGCTTATATTGGGAGTTGTCAAAAATTTCTCCATCAGGTGTTACTGGTGCTACTGGAACGGGATTAACTTACTCGGATGCTGAACTTGATGATATTGCTCGTAGGGCTGTGTTGGCTGTTGATAGTAGACCAGATGGTCTATTTGGTGTGGATATGGCTTACGACAAAAATGGTGTACCAAATCCAACGGAAATTAATATTGGCCGATTCTTTACGACTCACGAATTCTTTACACAAGCGGGTCTTAATATGCCTGAAATGTTTGTTAAGCTTGGCTATGGTGAAGAGATTCCTGCGATTGATAATAACACCAATCCTCTACCAGACGGTCTAGTATGGATTCGAGGAATGGACTTCCGACCAGTTTTGTCGGATATGGGAGTTGTAGAAGAGAGTGTTGCTCAGCGTGATCGTATCCTTAAGGAAATATCATAGGTGAAAATTCTCGTTACTGGTGCATCTGGTTTTGTTGGCAGGCGTTTTTTGGAAATGGCGCCTGCCAGCTGGGAGATAATTTGTTTAGGCAGATCTAATATTGATTATGATGATGTTAAGTGGGTTGAATGCGACTTGTCTAGTAAGGAGAGCTCAAAGATAGCTGCTGATGTATTGGCTGATAAAGAGTTTGACGTTATAGTTCATTTGGCGGCTTTTGTACCAAAAAAATCTATCGAAGACAGTTTAGAGAAGTGCAAGGAAGGTAATATAGATGGGACTATTAATCTTCTAACGTATTTTGGTAAAAAGGCAAAAAAGATTATTATCGGCAGTACTGTAGAAGCTTATGATAAAACAAAAATTAATGGTCCGATTACGGAAGATAATGTCGTGTCTGGTAGTTCATATTATAGTTCCACTAAGATAGCTAGCGAAGTAATTGCTCAATCATTTGCGCAAAAAAATAATAAAGAGCTTACCATTCTGCGATTTTCAATAATGTATGGCGGATATGACCCAATTGCTAGAGCTATCCCTAATTTCATTAGAGCGGCTAAGTCTGGAGATAATCTGACTATCAATGGTCCACTAGTTCTTCGCGACTATGTACATATTGACGATGTAGCTAGTAGTATTATATGTGCAGTTAATTCGGCGGGTGCTGGAGTGGTCAATATTGGGACGGGTAGGGGAGTCTCTATTAAAGAAACAGCGGAGTCAATTATTAAAAGTATGCGATCTAGTAGCTGTATAAATATTATGTCCGATAGCGGTGGTTGCGATATAGTGATTGATATATCAAAGGCAGAGAGTCTACTTGATTATCATCCTAAAGTGTTCTTTCCAGATAAAATTAAGGAGATGGGTGATCTCTATGAAAATTGCAAATAGAAATATATTTATAGATTTTGACGGTACTTTGGTCGATATTGCTCCTCGTCATTATAGAGTATATAAGAAGTGTGTCGAAAAAATGGGCGGCACACCTCTTGATCGGAAGAAATATTGGGAATTGAAACGTGATAATATTTCCTGGAATGAATTATTGCCGATGAGTGGACTTGAGGTAAATAATAGGGATGATTATCTCAAATTATTTATTGATCGCATAGAATTGTTGGAAGAATTGTATAGAGATGAGCTTTTTGTGGATAGCTTGTCTACGCTAAAAAAGCTATCCTCGAATGGTAATAAGCTATACTTACTTAGTTTAAGGCGAAATTCAGACGCTCTAGATAAGCAGATTGAAAAGTTGGGGATTGGGCGCTTTTTTGAGAAAATTTTATCAGGACATAGCGACACAAAAGAAGGCACATTATTAAAAAAGGCAGATATAGTTAAGCAAACAATAGATAATCCCGAAGACTCTATTATTATTGGAGATACTGAAGCTGATGTTGCTGCGGCTCAGCAGCTCAATGCGACCAGTATTGCTCTTTTGAGTGGAATTCGTAGTAAGGAGTTCTTGAAATCAATGGAGCCAGACTATTTAGTTGACGGTATTGGTGACGTGGCTAACATTAATCTTTAATCTGGTAGCCTATTTCTTAAAGTTATTATTTTCGTTGGATACATCGATTGTAAGGGCTGTCAACGTTAGCTGTATTCCTAGTATAAACGGCAGTACAGCTAGCATTACGCTGCCTGCGGTTGGTGATTGGTGGGCGAATAACTTAACGTATAACAGAAATATAGCCAATAATAGCGATATTATTAAGAAAAACATACCTGTAAATAAGAATAGTGCTACGGGATGAAAACCGTATAATACATATTTGTAATAAATCCTGCGCCAGAATCCTTTCCATACAGCCTTTAGATTTCTCCAGGCTGTCGGGATTAGTTTGATGGTTGATTTTTCGTCGCCGTAATGTGCTGGTACAGCATGGTCAATGACTTTAGCGTTAGCTATCGACAGAGCAGTCAGCATACTAGTTTCGTAATCATAACGTTTTTCTACTATAGAAAAATCGACTTTTTCGATTATTTCACGACGTAGCCAACCGCACCCGTTAGTGATGTCTGTAATAGAATAATACCCAGTAGAAAATTTGGTGAGTAGAGATATGAATATGTTTCCAAATTGGCGATATTTTGGCATAGTCTTGAAGGCTTCTCGATGGAAAAACCTACTTGCTTTTACGTAGTCTGCTGATTGATCTATGAAATCATCCAGCATTGCCTTTAGATATGATGAATCAAACTGATCATCTCCTGCGACTATACCGATAGCTGTTGCTTTAGTATTTTTTATCGCATAATCATATCCAGCGATAAGAGCTCCTCCGACACCTTGATTTACCTTATTATCAACAATAATAAGTTTGCTATATTGTTTTTTTAGTTTTTTCAAGACTCCAATAGTGTTATCAGTGCTAGCATCATTAACGGCTATAATGTGGTCTATGTATTCTGGTATTTTCTTTATTGTTTGAGTGATCATTTTCTCTTCGTTATAACAAGGTATAACGACTGCGGTCTCTAGTTTTCTGTACATATAATCAATTATACTACAATCGTATATGCATTATGAACGAATATGATATTCTTAATAAAGATAATATGAAAAATGGTATATTTTTAAAAATCTTTTTATTTCTTGTTGTAGGCGGTATTACGCTGCTAATAGATGCGTCAATATCGTATATTTTATATCACAATATACATTTGCCGGCTTTTTTAGCTAGTAGTATTGGCTTTTTGTCGGGATTTGTTTTTAACTTTCCTGCGAATCGTAAGAAAGTTTTTAATCATAGTCAATATGATAGATTCTCTTTAAGGTCGCAAATTATTCTCTATGCACTACTTAGTATTTTCAATATGGTGGCAACTTCAGTAATTATTGCTACATTAGTAAACTCTAACATACTGGATATCCAATGGGCGAAAGTTATAGTGACTGCAGTATTTGCAATTTGGAACTTTCTGGTTTTTAATTTATTTATTTTTTCAAAGGATAATGACAAAAATGTGGAATAAAAAATGGCTTATTCTAACTAGGGATGATTTAACTAAGAATACTGTATATAACACCCTCGGCTATGACAGAGCTGTGGTTGTGAATGTGGACGGATTGTCTACGAACGATGTCATCAGTGCTTGTAGGAGTTTATAGATATTTGCCGTACCCAGATTTTTTTAATGGTTCGGCAAGTATTTCTAACTGCTCCCTGGAAATCCAACCGTTTTGAAAGGCGGTTGCCTCGGGTGATCCGACTATTTGTCCAGTCCTTGTTTGGATTACACGTACAAAATCTTCGGCATCGGTTAAGCTATTTATCGTGCCAGTATCAAGCCATACATCACCGTTATCTAAAGTCTGCACTTTGAGTTTTTTGCGATTTAGATATTCAGCATTTACGGATGTTATTTCCAGTTCTCCTCGGTCGGATGGCTTTACATTTTTAGCAATATCTACTACGTCATTGTCATAAAAATATAAGCCGACAACTGCGAAGTGGGATTTTGGATGCACTGGTTTTTCCTCGATGGAAACAGCTTGATTATTCTCGTTAAATTCAACCACTCCATAGCGTTCAGGATCAAGCACTTTATATGCAAATACAATGCCGCCGTCGGGGTCTGTGCATTCTTGTAGTGAATTATCAAGGGCGGCTCCGTAGAATATATTGTCGCCAAGTATTAATGCCACTTTATCATTGCCGATAAAGTTTTCGCCGATAATAAAAGCTTGTGCTAGACCGTCTGGTGTAGGTTGAACAGCGTATTCTAAATTTATGCCCCACTGCGCGCCATCACCAAGAAGTTTCTTGAAGCCGTTTTGATCGTCTGGAGTAGTGATTATTAAAATATCACGAATTCCTGCTTGCATTAACGTGGTTAGCGGATAGTAAATCATCGGTTTATCATAAATGGGCATCAACTGTTTACTTATGGCTTTTGTAATTGGCCATAGACGCGTACCCGAGCCACCCGCTAAAATTATTCCCTTCATCATATTCTCCTTTGTGTTGTATGATTATATATCTATGATTCGACAGTATCAAGGTTAAACGGTTTTGATATTAATGGAGGTTGTATTTTTTAGGCGTTATTTGAGATGTATTGCCTTAGATCTTCCTCCCAGTTACGGCTTTGAAATCCTGTAGAGTGTAGTTTATCTAGGCTCATATCACTATTGAGCGGTCGTGGCGCAACCCCCGGCTTGTTGGCAAAATATTCTGCGGTAGTTGTATTAGAAACGATTAAGTCTTTATGATTAGATAATTCAAATATTTTTCTAGTAATGTCTGCCCAAGAAGCGAGTGGTCCGTCATTTGTCGCATTGTAAGTTCCGAATGGAGCTTTAGTTGACAATAAATGATCTATAATACGTACTAGCTCACTGGTGAATGTTAAGCGACCTATTTGGTCATTAACAACGGTTGGCGAGATGTTTTTTTCCGCCAATCCTAGCATGGTGCGGACAAAATTTTTGCCTTCACCAATTACCCATGTGGATCGAAGTAGATAGAAGCGGTCTAATTGCTCAACTAATAGATCTCCCGCAGCCTTGCTCTGACCATAGACGCTAAGCGGGCTAAGTGGCTCGTCCTCTGTGTGGGGTTTTTGGGTTCCGTCGAATACGTAATCGCTGGAAATGTGAACCATTGTCATATCATATTTTCGGCATACTCGAGTAAGGTTAGACACCGCAGACGCATTAACCTTCCAAGACGCTACGCGACCTTCTTCGGTTTCTGCTCCATCGACATTAGTAAAGGCAGCAGCGTTAAGTACAATATCAATGTTGGACCAGTCGAAAGACTCAACTGATTCTAAGTCTGTGATATCAAGAGTATCAATGTCAGCAGATTTGGCATTAGGGTATTGTCTTTGTAGGGCTAATCCTAGTTGTCCGTTAGCACCAATAATGAAAATTTTATTATCGTCCATAATTTTATACCTCCATAGGAATTACATTACTTAATAGTGGATGTGCAGCGTCTTTTTCGGAAATAATTGCTTGATCCTTATTGATTGGCCAGTTGATCTTTAGTTCTGGATCAAATAAATTAACAAAAGTATATTTAGCATCCGGGAACCAATGAGCGTCAACTAGATATGTGTAGGCTACATTATCATCAAGTGTTTGATAGCCGTTAGCTACGCCTTTAGGAACGAAAATTGCCGTACCCGGATTAATCTCGTGGGTAAATACTTGCCCAAAGCTATCTCCTTTACGGAGGTCACACCAGGCACCGAAAACGCGACCGTTAGCAGTTGAAATGAATTTGTTCCAAGGCTCAGCATGAAGTCCACGAGTGGCGCCAGTTTCGTCATTGAAACTGATATTGTTTTGTACGATATTAAACGATGGTAAGCCTAAGGTTTCCATTTTTTCTTTTTGATAATTCTCTTTGAACCAGCCGCGATTGTCGCCATGTACGGGTAATTTAATAACAAATAACCCTGGAATTGACGATTCAGTAACTGTAAGTTCATTGTAATCAGTCGGGTCAAACATAATTATTGTCCTTGTTTTGCATAAGCTGCTTCAACGGCGTCTTTTTGGGCGCGCCACCAGTCTTCGTGTTCGCGATACCAGTTAATAGTTTGCATTAATCCATCGTGCATACCGGTTTTATTATCTGTGTATTGCGGTTGCCATCCTAACTCGCGGCGTAACTTGCTGGAGTCCATTGCGTAGCGCATATCATGACCTGGACGATCGTTAACATGCTCGTACCAATCTTTACCTTTGCCCATTAGTTCACAAATCAATTCAATCACCATCTTATTATTAACATGATCATTATCTGCGCCAATGATGTAGGTTTCTCCTAGAACGCCTTTTTCTAGGATTAAATGAACCGCTGAGTTATGATCATCAACATGAATCCAGTCGCGTACTTGTTCGCCGGTACCATAAAGTTTTGGCTTGATATCACTTAAAATATTGGTAATCTGACGCGGAATAAACTTTTCAATGTGTTGGTATGGCCCGTAATTGTTAGAGCAGTTTGAGATAGTTGCTTTAATACCAAAACTACGAATCCAGGCACGAACTAGCATGTCGCTGGAAGCTTTAGTACTAGAGTAGGGGCTGGAAGGCTTGTATGGAGTATCCTCTGTGAAGCGATTTGGATCATCAAGCTCTAGATCACCAAAAACCTCATCAGTTGAGATGTGATGTAGTCTCTTATCATGTTTTCGAATAGCTTCTAGGATGGTATATGTTCCAATTATATTTGTTTCAACAAATGGCCATGGATTACGCAGAGAATTGTCGTTGTGACTTTCGGCAGCGAAGTGTACAACTATGTCATTTTCAGCGACTAATTTGTCTATTAATTCGGCGTCACAAATATCGCCCTCTACGAATGTAATTTGGTCGGCTACAGTTTCCAAATTAGCACGATTTCCGGCGTAGGTTAATTTGTCAATAACAGTGACTTCATATTCTGGCTTGTGTTTTACGGTGTAATGCACAAAATTCGAGCCAATGAATCCCGCGCCTCCCGTGACTAGCATCTTTGTCATAAGTATAGTATATCAGGTATAATAGAGAAGTTATAGAGGAGGATGTTATGAAAGTTGTAATTGTTAGCGGCTATTTTAATCCATTACACGGTGGACATTTAGATATGATTGAAGCAGCTGCAAAAATGGGTGATTATTTGATTGTAGTGGTGAATAACGACAAACAGCAATTGCTAAAAAAAGGAAAAATTATCCTTAATGAAGAAAATCGACTCCGCTTAATGCGAGCATTAAAAGGCGTGGATCAGGTGATGCTTTCTATTGATGAGAATCCTCCGGTTACAGAAACCTTAGAGATGATCGCTCGGCAATATCCGGGATGTCAATTGGTGTTTGCAAATGGTGGCGATAGATCGGCACCGGAAGTCGTTCCAGAACGTGATGTTTGCGAAAAGTACAACATTGAAATGGTCTATGGGGTTGGCGGCTCAAATAAAGCAGACTCGTCTACTCGAATTAATCAAGCTACTGGACAGGAAAGCTAACTTCGACTTTTCCGACCATATTTTTCATATACAGCTAAAGTTTGCTCTGCCATGCGTTGCCATGAAAATGTCTTAACGTGTTTCTTGCCTTTTTTAATGAGTTCATTACGTAACTTGTCATCAGATAAGATGTCGTCAATTGATTTTGCTATATCCTCGACACTGAAAGGATCAAAATAGTGAGCGGCATCGCCGTGGGTTTCTGGTAAGCAAGTGGCTGTGCTCGAAGCGACTGGCGCGCCGTGTAACATTGCCTCTAATCCTGGCAAACCAAATCCTTCACTGAGCGAAGGGAAGCAATAAACTGCCGTATTTTCATACATCCAGCGCAATTGTTCGTCTGATATAAAGCCAGTAAACACGACGTTTTTAATTCCGTGATCATTTACATATGTCTCGTGGCGAGCGTAATTGCTATCTTTTTTACCCGCCAGAGCCAGCGTTAAATCTGGATATTTTTTCTGTAACAAAGCGAACGCGTCAATCAGCCGTCGAAGGTTTTTATGTGGCGTCGGTCTACCGATATACATAATGAATTTTTTACCAATCAACTCGTCAACAGGCTCGTTACCTTTTGGCAACTCATCCGCTGATTCCAAAGTTACAGTAATTTTCTCTGGGTTTACGCCGGTGAATTTAATCAAATCATTTTTTACGAAGTTAGAAATTGTGATGATGTGCGAAGATTTTTTCGCGACTTTTTTATTGACCCATTTGTAAATTTGCTGCTTAATCCAGAAAACGATAGGATTTTTATCTGGATTCCTGAATCTAACAGTAGTCAAATCTTGCATCGTAGTAACAACTGGGCTGGAATTATACCAAACAGGTTGCTGAACCATCGCAAAATGAACTAAGTCTGGATGGAGACTTTCAAGTTGTTTTTTAAAGCCGATTTGTTCAGCAAAAGTGTATTCTTTATATGGGCAAATAACTTTTTTAAAGTGTGAGTTGCTCGGCTGCCAACTATCAAAATCCTTTGACTTGAGCAGAATAACATAATCGTTTTTATTATCAATTTTCTGCAAATAATGAATCAGCCGTTCGATGTACCGACCAGTGCTAGTCCTTAATGTTCGGGCGTCAATTACGATTTTCACGATAATGTTCCTTCCATGATTTATCAACTATATTTTTTATCGCTTTATGGAAAATTGCAGCTGAAAATTCGTTTGCCGTGGCTGAGATTTTTGTTGGTGAAACTTTTTTACCAGGAAGTTTCTCTAAAGTTTCTATCAATGAAGAATCTGTTTGCTCGGAAAAGAACCAGCCGTTTTTCTCAGATTTTATATAATCAAGCGCGCCGCCAGCTTCATACGCAACCACTGGAATACCAGACGCCAACGCTTCAACTGGCGCGATTCCAAAATCTTCGTGTGAACAAAAAATAAACAAATCTGCCTTTTTAATATATTTTTCTCGCGTGGCATTATCGACGAATCCTAAGAAATTAGTATGTTTATCGGCGATATTTTTTAGGCTATCAACGTCTGGACCTTTTCCAATAATATTTAATTGCCAGCCAAGTTTCTGGCAAGCTTTAATAGCAATGTCAAGCCGTTTCATCGGTACAATTCGCCCCCAAATCAGACAGCGAGGTTTTTTTGGGATGGATGTTTGCTTGCGATTTTTAGCAAGTGGCGAAAAGCTCGATACGTCAATTGGCGGAAAAATAACCGTACTTTTTCGCTGGTAAAACTCTTCAACATCAGCCTGAATTCCCGTAGAGTTGGCGATAAAAATATCAACTTGCTGAGCAGCGTTAAAATCTCGTTTTTTCAGTGGTCGGACTAGGGTCTTTAAGCCTAGGCGCGCCAGCCATTGCGGACGGAAACTTGGTCGTTTGATATATTCGTCGTAGTGCCGCCAATAAAAATGCGTCGGCGTGTGGCAATAACAAATATGAAGTTGATCCGGTCTGGATTTACGGACGAATTTTGCCTCGCCATTTCCCGAACTGGAGATGATAATGTCAAATTCGCTAAGATCAAGCTTGGCGAACCACCATTGTCTGAGAAGTGGCAATAATCGTCGAATTTTTGAAAACGGCCATCGCTGTAAATAGCCAGTAACGACTTTATTATCTAATCTTTCTCGCCATTCATCGCTACAAAAAGAAGTGTAAATTGGCGCATCTGGGTACAATTTGTGAATTTCCAAAACGACCTTTTCGGCTCCGCCTCCGTAAATCCAATCGTGAACTATGGCAATTTTTGGCTTACTCATTAATTATCTTTCTGGAAAATAACCAAGCAGGTTTTTAATAAAATCGTGATGTCCATCCAGATACTCCAGTTCTGGACATAATATAAGTCAATTCGTCGCCGTTCTTCAAAGCTGATACTGCGCCGACCAGACACTACAGCCAGTCCAGTGAGTCCTGATTTGACCGCTAATAAAACGTGTTTTTTGTCGTAGGCGCTTAATTCGTGTGGCACCAGCGCTCGTGGTCCAACTAGGCTGATATCTCCTTTAACAACGTTGAATAATTGTGGCAATTCATCAAGGCTGAAGCGACGAATAAATCGACCAACTGGCGTCACGCGGAAATCATGGTCAAGCTTGTCGCCGTTTTTACGGTATTCTTCAATTAGTTCAGGCTTGCCAACCATTCGAAAGACTTCTTCGTCGGTTTTGCCGTCAAACTTTGCGTAATGCGAGCGAAATTTGTAGACCTTAAACGGTCGATTGTAGCGAGTGAGACGTTTCTGTTGTTTGCCGTGCATTAAAATCGGTCCCGCTGGGTCGCTGATTTTTACGGCGATTGCCACCAAGAGCATAATTGGCGAGGCGATGATAATTCCAATTGTCCCGCCTACAACATCCATAATCCGCTTAACAATTCGCCCATAGCCCATTAGCGGTGTCGGATGAGTGTGAATTAGCGGTACGGAGTCGATGATATCAATAGTGTGTTTGGTGGTCATAATTCCGTCGAATTCTGGCGCTTGATAAAAATCCAGATAATGTTTCTGGGCAATTTGATAATGTTCGCTAACGTTTTTTGAATCGGTTTGGATGATGACGTCAATTTTATCTCTGGTGAGCGCCGATTCTAATGACGAGCGTCGAAGCTTTTTTAATTCAATAGGAATGAACTGAGTTTGCGCAACAATTCCGCTAATCTTAAAGCCGGTCAGCGGATTGGTTTCTATAAAATCAGCCAAAACGTGAGTTAAATCACAATTGCCAATTAATACAACACGGCGAGCTCCTAAACCGCGTTTTAATAGTTTCAGACGAACAATATTGGCGGCGCTGCGGAAAATCATTAGTAAAATAAAACCAATTCCTGTGGCATAACCAGCGACGAGTTTGGCTGGGAATAACGGAGTGTTAGTAAAGAATGTCACGGAAATCATAATCATAATTCCAGTTATTGATGCCAAAAGTATTCGCCCGAAATTTCGTAATGGGTGCGTGTAAACCTCTCGGTCGTATAAGCCAAAGAAATAGAACATCACGATCCACAACGGCAGTGTCATAAAGATGGAAGTAATAAAATCTATAGCATTGATGCTGATATGGAATGGTCTAGGGTCTAGGGAAATTCGCAAAATATAGGCAATAGTAAATGCACTTAATAAAGCTAAGATATCAAGAATGACCAGAGCAATTTTGAAGTAAAAATCAGACTTTTTCCGCATAATCTCTGGGGTAATTATACAAAAATATGCCGATTATAGCAAAACAATGAATCGTATTTATAAAACTGCCAAAAAACCAGAAATGCACAAACATCGCGATGGTTAGAGATAAGATAAATTGAGCTTTAATTTTATGGATGTTTTTTATGGCGAGAAATATGATTATCAATGGGGTAATTAGAAGGGCAAATAGCCCGATGATTCCCAGTCCGCTGAGTAATAATATGTAAAAAACGTAGACCGTTTGGTCCGCTGGGACGTTTATATGAAGGTGTTTTTGTATGAAATTTCCTAGGTTGCCGAGTCCGACGCCAAAGAAGAATGTTCGTGGCGATGACAGCCAAGATTTTATAGCTAAGTCACTGGCGCTGAGCCTGTCATTGGCGGAAGCTTCAACAAAACCGGCAGGTTGGAAAGAATTGTTGCTTGACGGAATGTTTTCGGCGGGTTTTGGCGATGGATTTTTGGCGATGGATTTTTGCGGAATCTTAATTTTCCCGAGAGATAATTGATCGACCATACTGACGAAGGTATTGTGTGCGATGAAGGGCGTGTTGGCATATCTAATGTTGGCTGATGAGAATAATAAGATGAATCCAAATAATAATCCAGCGAAGATGATTGGAAGTTTTTTACGGATAAAAGATGCGTCAATTCGTTTTACAAAAGCGATTATAAATAAGGCTGTGATGGCGATAAAAATTGCCAAAAATCCGCCACGGGAAAATGTTAAAGATATGGCAAGAGTCGTGAAAAATAGGCTAAATTTGGCTAGGCGAGATTTTGATTGAAAGAGCGCAAGGAAGAATGCTGGAAGTAGAGAATTGGCGAAGAATTGCGGTTCGGCGGCTAATAAATTGATTCGTGGAAACCCAAAAACGTCGGCCTTACAACCAGCGCAAAGCGTACCAAACCCTGTTGGTTCAAAAGTGGCGACGATGAGCTGAATGATTGCTAAAATCCCAAAAACCAGCCCGCTCCATAATCCGACATTGATGAGTTTACGTTTTTCTGATTTTGACAATTCGCTGTAAATTAAGCCAGCGGATAATCCGACGGCGAGTAAGAATAATAGCGATAACGAATATAACGTGGTGCGCAGGCGTGCTTCTGCGAAAAATACGCCGACGGTAATGGCGATAAAAATTGCTAAAAATCCGCCGATTAGCCATCGGTTTTTTAATAATTCTTGGCGTTTTTTAAGTAATAATGGTAAGGAAAATAACAGTAGGCTTATGGCAACGATTTGATATAATCCTACGCGCAGTGACGGGAAATCCAGAATTGATAAGCCGACGCTGGGATGCAGGGCAAAGCCGCCACCAAAAATAACAATAGCCAATAGCCAGAATCGAACGTCGTTAATGTATTTTTTTGCCATACTTTAAGTATAGCGTATGGTGTATACTTTAGATATGAAACTGACGAAAAAGCAAAAAATAATGTTGGATTTTATCGATGGATTTATAAAGGGCAATGGCTACAGTCCGACGCTTCGGGAAATTATGCGCGCCTTGGGCTATAAATCGGTATCGACGGTAGCAAAACATGTTGATAATTTGGTGGTTGCGGGATTTTTGGAGAAGCAGGATGGCGAAGTTAGATCTTTGACGCTGAGTAGTGAGAAAAAAGAAGTTTGGTGGCAAAATTTAGCGAAAGAAATTAAGAAGAGAGAAGCTGAAGATGACGAAAAATCACGCTCGGAAGTGGAGATTTTAAAAAAAGCATTGGAAATTGTCCGTCAGTAACTTTACAACTATTCAAAAACTCGCTATAATACAAGACATATTCCGGCATAGCTCAGTGGTAGAGCGGTTGGCTGTTAACCAATAGGTCGCTGGTTCGAGCCCAGCTGCCGGAGCCAAATCGAATTTTAAGACTTCAACAAGTATAGTTGAGGTCTTTTTTATTGATTTTGCGGTTATATATTTATAATATCGCGGAATAGGTGAGATAATAATGACTATGAATAACACTTATTGTGATGGTATGTGGGCTAGATTTCTTTCTAGCCAATGTTTACGGGATGATTTTAAGAGCGGTCCAAAGAGTAGTGACTTAAAGAATATTTTTAACTTTGCTAGCAGTTCGACGGAGAGCGCTGGAGATTTTGAACGGCGATTTCCAGTGATTGCGCATGTTGATCTTTATGGACATACCGCTGTAGACGGCTACTCATATGTTCGGCTAGTAGAGAATGAATTGCCAGAGATACGAAAGTTAGCGGAAGAGAGGCGAGAGGCTGGCGTCGTTAAGCAGATAGATGATTTGATGAGGTTTATAGAGCTGGGCGTTAATGGCGTAGATAACGATGTAGTTTTATTGGTCTTTGATGGTATGTAAACGCTCTGAGATATTTGCAGATGTCTTAAAGCATTTTTACAGAACGCTTGTTTATAGTGGTTTGCATGAGAGCAATAACCACATCTCAACCATTAGCTAGGTCGCGACTTATTACGTCCGATTCTAGTCCATCGCCGTTTCGGGCGATAGTTAATCCATTTGTCGACATAGTCGTGCCGGTGCTGAACGAGGAGAAAATTCTTCAAAGCAGCATTGAAACGATTGACGAATATATGATGGAAAATTTGCCATATCGCTATCAAATAACGATCGCGGATAATGGCAGTCAAGATAACACTTTAAAAATAGCGAAAAACTTGGCGCAAAATCATCAATCAGTTCGTGTTGTAAGGCTGGCTAAACGCGGTCGCGGGCGAGCATTAAAGCAGGTTTGGCAAAGCAGTCAGGCGGATATCCTGACATATATGGATGTCGATTTATCCACTAGCTTGGATGATTTTCTACCGATGATTCAGCCGCTTGTGGCGGGCGAAGCTGGCGTGGCTATTGGTTCTCGATTGATGAAAAAATCAAAGACTAGCCGCGGTTTTAAGCGGGAGTTTATTTCACGGTGTTATAACAAGATTATCAAATTGACGTCGCGCACCAAATTTAGCGATGCGCAGTGCGGATTTAAGGCAATTCGTCGTGACGTGGCGAAGAGATTTTTGCCAAAAATTAAGGACAATGAATGGTTCTTCGACACGGAACTTTTGATTAAAACGGAGCGCGCGGACGTGCCGATTCACGAGCAACCCGTTACTTGGATTGAGGATACTGATAGTCGTGTGAAGATTGTAAAAACTGCGGTCGATGATTTAAAAGGGCTGCATCGAGTTAATAAGGAATTGGACAATCGTTCGTGGCTTGAGAAAATGGCTCTTCCGATTCTGTTGATTGCGACGGGTGCGTTGTATATGTTTGGCGCGATGCATAATGGTATGGCGAACAGTTATTACGCGGCGGCGGTGCAGGCAGCAAACCAAAACTGGACGGCGTGGCTGTTTGGTAGTTTGGACGCGGCGAATTATGTTTCAATCGACAAACCTCCACTGGCGACGATGATAATGGGACTTAGTGCTCGACTGTTTGGATTTTCCAGCTTTTCAATGTTACTACCAAGCGTATTAGCGGGCGTCGGTTCGGTCTGGTTGTTATATTCGGCAGTGAAACGGCAATTCGGCTTTACTAGCGCGATAATTTCCGCAGTCACATTAATGCTAACTCCTGTTGCGGCGTTGATGTTCGGATTTAATAATCCAGACGCTATCTTGACATTTATGCTCACCGCCAGCGGTTACGCATTTCTCAGGTCATTAGAGGGCAGGCGTCCGCTTTTATGGCTTGGTCTGGCGGGATTGTTCACGGGATTAGCATTTAATACAAAAATGCTCCAGGGCTTGATGGTTTTGCCTGCGATGGTAATTGTCTATCTAGCGTTCGCCAAGCCGCCAATTGTTACGCGATTTCTACATTTGATGTTTGCGGGCGTGATTACGACGGTGTCGACTTTATGGTGGAGTGTGCTTGTTTGGCTGACGCCATCTGGCAATCGACCGTGGGTTGGTAGTACGAATGACAATAGTATTTGGAGTTTGATTTTTGGCTATAACGGTTTTGGTCGGCTATTAGGAAGCCACGGCGGCGGAGGTGGCGGAACTCCTCCGAGTGGTGGAATGGCAATAGCAAGCCCTGGCGGAATGGGTGGCGCTCCTAGCGGCGGTCATGGTCCTGGCGGCACTGGATTTGGCGGGCAAACGGGAATATTTAGGATATTTAATAACGATTTTGGGCCGAACATTGCATGGTTGCTAATCTTGGCATTAGCGAGCGGCGGACTACTCTTATGGATTTTACGCAAGACTCCGCGGACTAATCGTGGACGAGCGGCGGTGATATTCTGGATGCTTTGGCTGATCATTCACATCGTAATATTTAGTATGACTAGCGGCGTAATTCATCCGTACTACGTGGTGGTTATGGCACCGGCTGTGGCGGCTCTGGTTGGGATTGGCGCGCCGTTTCTGTGGGGCGCGTACATCAGACGAAAGTCGTATGCTTGGATTTTGCCTATGCTGGTCGGTGTGACGGCGGCGATTGTGATAATTATCCTTAGCTACGCTGGTACGATGATTTGGCTAATGTGGACGGTTGGTGTTCTGGGAGCTATCGGTATGATTGGGCTATTGGTCAATCTATACATGCCGAAACGTTGGCTTCAGAACCTGGCAATTATCACCTCCGTGGCTGCGTGTATGATTGCTCCGGTTGTTTACACGCTGTCGACTATCAACGTCACGCATACGGGCAGCATTCCGACGGCGGGTCCAAATTCAACAGCGATGCAGGGAAGCAATAATGAAAAATCTCAGGCAGACAGCGCGTTGGTTCAGTATCTTTTACAAAACAAAAATGGTGCGACTTGGTTGGTGGCGGTGGATAGCGCGAATGAATCGGCGGCAATTCAGCTAACCAGCGGTCAGCCAGTCATGGCAATTGGCGGATTTAATGGCAGTGACACGCCACTCACGCTTGAACAATTTAAGCAATTGGTGGCGGACGGTAAATTGAAATATTATGCCGCTAGCTCGCACGGTCATGGTGGCGGTCCAAACGGTGGAAATAGCGAAATCGCAAATTGGATTAAGAAAAACGGTAAAGTCGTTAATTATGGAGGTAGTGATGTAACATTATACGAACTATCTGCATAGGAAATAAATTTAACCAAAGGAGAATTATTATGAAAAGATTAGATCAAGAATCTCAAACAACACCAGAAAATATCTTTAACAATTCGGAAAGCGCTTCGAACGAAAAACGCTCAATTAGCGTCGGCGCGGCAATGGGAATAGCAATTGGTGGCGTGGTTTTGTGTGGACTGGGATTTGTTGCGGGTATGCAAGTTGGCGGCTCGAGCGGAAGCCAAATGGGCGGGCAAGCTGGTGGCCCTCCAGGGATGAGCCAATCTCAAGGCGGTCCTGGCGGATCTAGGCAGCAATCTGGCGGAAACGGCGGCACGTCTCAAGCTCAATCTGATCAATCAGGACAATCGGGCTCATCTTCAGTTGGGCAAACTCCGTCAGCTCGAAATAACACAACTAACACGCCGCCATCAGACGCTTCACAGTCTGGCGTAGCACCGCAACCAACTTCTCAATCCTCTCGACAATAAAAACCAACTCCTCAATAAAAAATTACCACCTCATCACGGGGTGGTAATTTTATGTAGTTGCAGGTTAGCGTAGAATTAATAGTCCTGCAGCAACTAATGCTAGAGTGGCGACAACACCTAAGAAGACATTAAATCCTGTGTTTGCGAGTAGACCACTTACAGCATTTTGAGGCTTATTAGCTGGATTGTGGGCGGCAGCTGATGGACTAGCAGGCTGTGGCTGTGGCTGAGGTTGTGGCTGAACCGCTCTAGGGATTGCTGATGTGTCAATGGCTAGAGTACCGCTAAACGTAGCTGAAACTGCCCCGATTGTTACGCTTCTTGTCCAAGGGGTATTCATGATAGTGGATGCTCCGTTGGCTGGCAGTGATAGCAACTGAATGTTTCCAGGAGTCGCTGTGTCGTTAATAACGTCTGCTGAGTTGGTCACGGAAACTACGTTTCCTGCCAAATCTCTCAATGGTGAAGCAAACGATTTGTCGTTAGGTTTAGCATTAGCTCGCTGGTCTTCAAGATTCAGTGAAGTTAGAGAAGTCAGTCCAGCCAGTGGGCTTATATCTGTAATCTTGTTTTCTTTAAGTGATAGAGTTTTCAGAGAAGTCAGTCCAGCCAGTGGGCTTAGATTTGAGATTGAGTTGTGATTTAACGACAAATTCTTAAGATTCTTGGCGGCTTCTATTCCAGTTAGGTTGGTAATGTTTGAGTTATCTAAGTTAAGATCTGTCAATTTTTCCAACTCTACGTCAGTAATTTTTTGATCTGCCGCACGAGTTGTACCAAGTTTTTCTCCTAGTTTTTCATTGAGCAGCTTGCGCAGTTCCGTGTCTTTGACTTCAACCTCTTTAGGCTCTCGCTTTTGATATACACGAACGTAGTCAACTGACATAGTTGCAGGGAATGTGCCTGGTTCTTCTGCTACGACATTGTAGGCATTCGACCATTTACCACCAGGGCCGTCGATATAAGTACCGCCAATTGCCATGTTAAGACGCAGGAAGAATGGTACGTCGAATGGTCCGTGCGGTGTGTTTGCGGCATTTGGTTGACCAAATCCTTCAACTGTATGATAGCTTTTTCCATCAATGAAGTATTCTAGCTTTCCTTCGGTCCATTTTACTCCATATGTATGCCAGTCAGTAGTATTTGAAAAGCCTGCCGGTAGGTCCGATTTGTGGCTGTTCTTGTGTGTCTTATTGGTTATGGATTTTCCCCAGTGTGCATCCGCGGCAGCATAGTCCAAATCAGAGCCCTTTGTTTCTACGATGTCGATTTCGCCATTCATAGGCCACCCGTCGCCGTATCTTTTTTCATTAGGGCTCATCCAGAATGCTGGCCAGGTGCTCTTATTATTTGGCATTTTTATTCGAGCCTCAAAATATCCGTAAGTCCAGGTTTTCTTGTCTCTTGTTTCTATAAATCCAGAGGTAAAATCTTTATTTTTGCCCTTATTACAGGTTACGCCTGGTTTATATAGACCGATCAGATTTAGGCTACCTCCACTGACGTTTATATTTTCCGCGGAGCCTGTATAGCACCCCTGAACCTCACTAGCGTTCCAGCCTCCTATGTATGGAGACCACACATTCGTGTCTAATGAACCTTCATTAAACTCGTCTGACCAGACTTTCTCATATTCACTATCTGTTGGCGGATATGGACTTCCTGCGCTTTTGGCATTGTCTATAGGTAGGGTGAATATCGATCCACTAATAATAGCTGTAGCTATCATTAATCCAGTTACCGCCTTAAACTTTGTATTTAAAAAACGTTTTTTTATTAACATTTTTTATCTCTCCCAATATTTTGATATTTAACACCACTATAACAATAAGCGGAATAAAAGTAAAGTTTAGTATATTGTTATTTTAACAACAGAATTATAGAGGTGTCGAATGCTGAAGTTTCGGCTGTAATAAAAAAATTGCCGTCCCATAATGAGATGGCAATTTTCCTATAAACGCCTAAGCTAATTAGCGATTAATCGTTAGGTTTATTGACTTTAGAGATTTGATGTTAGAAACTGCTCTTAGGTCGAAGACAGAGTTGTTCTTAAGAGATAAAGTCTTAAGGTTTTTAGCTGCCTCTAATCCCGTTATATCGTGAATCTTATCTGCTTCTGACGCGTTGTCGGCTGCATCCAAGTTAAGATCTGTCAATTTTTCCAACTCTACGTCAGTAATTTTTTGATCGTCTTTACGATTAGTACTAAGTACTGTTGACAGTTTTTTATTAAGTTGGGTGCGCAAATTGTTATCTGGTACATTGACTTCCTTAGCTGTTCGTCTTTCGTATACACGGACGTAATCGATTGACATAGTTGCTGGGAATGACTTTGGATATTTAGCTAGGGCATTGTAAGCGTTTGACCATTTACTACCTTGACCGTCAATGTAGTCACCACCGATTGCTAAGTTAAGACGCAAGAAGAATGGCTTGTCGAATGGACCGTAAGGCGTGTCTGCTGCGTTTGGCTGACCGAATCCGTTGACGGTGTGGAACTTTACACCGTCAATGTAATATTCCAATTTTCCTTCAGTCCATTTTACGCCGTAAGTGTGCCACTCTGTAGTATCTTTAAATACAGCTGGCAAATCTCTACCTTGAGCATGTTTTTTATTGCCTGTTGAAAGTCCCCAGTGAGCGTCTGCGGCGGCGTAATTTAAGTTAGAGCCTTTAGTTTCCACGATGTCAATTTCACCACTGCGAGGCCAGCTGCCGTATGTAGATCCATTAGGGCTCATCCAAAAACCAGGCCAAGTACTCTTATTATTTGGCATTTTTATGCGCGCCTCAATATAGCCGTAAGTCCAAGCTTTTTTGCCCTTCGTTTCTACGAATCCAGAGGTGAAATTGCCGCTTTTTTCATTGCCACTACACTTTTCGCCTGGCTTATATAACCCAACCAGATTTAGACTGCCATCTTTAACATTCACGTTTTCTTCTCTATTTCTATAGCAACTTTGAACGTGGTTCGCACCCCATCCGCCACTGCGCACATTCCAAGATTCTGCGTCTAATGACGTGCCATTAAATTCATCACGCCAAACAGGCTCTTGATTCCAGTTGGCGCTATCATTTAGTGGATAATCATCGCTAACAGTATTCTTAGCTTGTACGGTTGGCAAGGTAAGTAGTGATCCACTGACAACTAATCCAGCTATCATTATGCCGGTTAATATTTTAACTTTTGTATTTAAAAAGCGTTTTCTTATTAACATACACTCCCCTTAAATTTATGTTAGACACCAATTATAACAACAAGCATTATAAAAATAAAAGAAGAATAGTCAATTTTACAGCAAAATTAAAGAACCATTATTTACTATATAAATAGCATTAATTAGAGGAATAATTACCATGAAAAAGGTATAAATGAGAACAAGTTAATTTAACAACAAACCTATGGCGACGATGACCTCGCAGGAGATTAACTTGACCGCTAAGGAATATGGTGTTCTGGAATATTTGATGCGGAACAAAGGTAAGGTTTTATCGAAAGAACAGATAGAATATATAGTTTTTTGTTGTATTTTATACAATTATGCTTGTAAAGCTCATTTAGTAATGATATTGTGAAGTCACAAATTAAATTAAAACACAAACGTGTATGGGAGGGAAACAAAATGAGTGTTTCTTATACTAAAATAATCGGCGCCGCGTCGGTGGCGGCTATTGTTGGCATAGTGGCGCTTCATTCGCCGGTAAGTGCTGCGCCAGCTTCATTTACGTGGACTGGCTCAGCTGGTGACCATAAAATGTCAACCGCTGGTAACTGGAAAGAAGGTCAAGTACCAACAGAAGGTTCTAAGTTGGTATTTAAGTGTATTGATAGTCCTAATGAAAACATTCAGAATGATTTAACGGTAACTCTGTCAGGTTTAGAGCTTAAAAAGCTAGATAGTTCTGATAATAAGTCATGCACCTACTATAGTATTGATACGATGCGATTTACGCCAGATGCTGAATTTACTGGAGGTTATACCAGTATCGATAGTGGAGATATATATAAAGCCCCTAGCGTTCATGTTACTGGCGCTGTCACTGGCCTGTCAAGCCTGAAATCGAATGGATTTGATGGTAGATTTGACAGCAAACCGACAATAAGCCGTTTTGAGGTTACTAATGCTGGATGTAATGATATAGATTTTTCTATAAAAGCTGCAGAAAAAATTGTCGGAGAAAATGCTAGTGTGTCGCTAGATGGCGCTAATAGTATCTTGGTTAAAAATAAAGGCCAGTTAGGGATTAGTTCTTATAACACTGAGACAAGTTCTAGTAAAATCACTTTTGAAAATGGCTCGATGATTTCTCATGGAGTACATTGTCAAAGATCTGCCAATGTTGGTTTGAACGCAACGACTGTTCTGTCTGGTGATATCGTACTTAACGGTGATGTTGAATATCGGTTAAGTTCAAATACTACATTAAAAATCACAGGTAAACTTAGCGGTCCTGGTAAGCTGGTTGCTCATAAAGATAATGAAGGTACAGTACTAGTTGAATCTTCAGAAAATACCAGCGGCACCCCGAATGGTCAGTATGGTAATGACCATGAAGCTAAAACAATACAACTAGACGGCGACAAACCTGATGAGTCTGTGACTGTTAAAAAAGGTGAAACAGTTTTACTAAATGGCAGTCGTTCTGATGTATCTGTTAATGAGGGCGGCGTGTTCGGCGGTGACGCTACGGTAAAGAGTCTTTATGTATCAGGTGTTGTTGCTCCGGGCAACTCACCAGGTAAAATTACTGTACTGGAAAACTTCTATCTAAAGAATACCGGTGTATATAAGGCGGAAATCTTAAACAAGGATCACTATGATCAGATTGTTGCGCATGATGTTCATCTAAATGGTAGTCTAGACTTAACATACTTGGCTGGTGGTGTCATTAAGAAGGGCGATACCTTTACGATCGTCAGCAACAACGGCACTAACCCTGTCCAGGGAACGTTTAAGGACTTACCGGAAGGTGCAGAGGTAACTGTAAGCGGCGCAACCTTCAAGATTAGTTATGTTGGCGGTGACGGTAATGATGTTGTACTGACGGCACAGAATGACTCAAAAGCTCCAAAAGCTCCAAATACAGGTGGTGAAAAATTGTCTGTTAATTTGATTGGGGCCATAGCTGGAGTAGTTTCAGCAGCCGCTCTACTATTCGTAACAAAGCGAAAGAGTCTTAGTAAGAAGTAAAGAGCCGAAGTAAAGGCTTAAAAAAATCGACAGGCACGCCATAAGCGGTTTGACGCAGAGCGTGCCTGTTGGCTACAATGAGGTAGATATGGTACGGGGAGAACGAAATATACGCAATTTACAGACACCGCCAAAGGCTAGGGGTCGAGTGGTTGTACCGCGACGCAGGCTGATGAGTGATATTGTTGTAAATGTGACTGATAGTGTGAATATGAAGCATGCTGCGAATATTACTCATCATTCTGTGTCGACTAAAACAAAACAGCCTCGGCAGTGTATAAAATCAAAGAAACCTACGCTAATTAATAAAAAACTGACTCGAGCAGCCCGCTTGCTAGATATCTATGGAGAGTCTGTGTTTGCCGGTGATTTTCGGGGTAGTAAGCATAGATATATTAAGCAATCTTTGCGAAATATTTTAGGCGGTAATTTTCGTAAAAAGCTTCCTGGCGTAATTGCAGTTATTCTATTGACAATCTCGATATATTCATTTGTTGATTCTTGGCTGTTGAATAGTCGAATAAAGAACGCCGTTAATGGGGCGCCAGTAACAGCACGCAGCGATGATTCTAATGATCGTAGAAGTAGTGAAGGTAAAGATGAAACTAAAGTATCTAATGATGCTATTGCCAAATATAGGGTTGCTGCAGATTTGCCGCGAGTCATCACCATTGAGAAGTTGGGGGTTAAGGCTAGGGTTTTGCAAATGAGCGTCAATTCGGACGGTTCAATGCAGTCACCTGTCAACATCTTTGATGCTGGATGGTATACCGGCAGTGTTAAGCCAGGTCAGTTAGGCGCATCAATAATTATTGGGCATGCGTCCGGTACAACATTGGGTGGAATTTTTAATAAACTAGAATCTCTAAATACCGGTGATACGATTAGTGTCGAGCGTGGCGACGGTAAAATACTGCGTTATCAGGTGATAAAAAAACAAACAGTTAAATTATCTGATGTGGATATGAATAGTTTTATTCGGCCAGCTGATGGCGTATCTGAGGGTCTGAATTTGATGACGTGCGCAGGGGAATGGATAAAAAATTCCCAAACTCGTGATCGTCGAGTGATGGTATTTACTAAGCGGATTTAAGTTGTCTGGTGTTATAATTTACGCATGAAGACATTGCCAGATCACGATAAATTATTAACCGACAGAGCTTTGCGGTGTGCGGCGACGGAGCTGAACGTTGATTCATCTGAATTACGGATCACGCCAGTAAGTGGCGGCTTTTCGCTTAATCGTCGAGCATTAGTGTCGTCTGGCGATCGAACGATTTTCGTTAAAGAAGTTGATGCTAATTTATTGTCGGATGAGGGTGAGCGGGAATTAGGCTGGCTAAAAAAAGATTATGCAGTAACGCGCTTGTTGCAGAAAACTTATCCGCAATATGTTGCTGATTGGACTAAATTAGCTGATGACGGTTACGTGTTGATGACGAGCAGTTACGCTTCGTCAGATGGGTGGTTGTGGCAACCTCCAACGGATAACTCTGTCGCGGAACGTTATATTTCGACGGTGATAACCGCGGTTCAAGAGTTGGAAAAAATAAAATTGCCACAGGAGTTGATTGAAGAATTGCAACTACAACCGTTTGCGGCGAGAGAGCTTGGTTTAGATGATGGGATTGATCAGATTATTGCTGACGCTGATATTCGTCGTCGGTTGATTGATAACTATCAAAAACTATTGCCAAATCAGTTGGAGATTAATCAGTGGCGTTGTCAGGCTATAATTGAGCTGTTAGAAAAGCGCGATGAGTTAATTGATATTTCGGTGCGCGCTAAAGAATTTGCCAAGCAGACGGAAGATTGCTTTAATCATTCGGATGTTCGTAGTGACAATTTGGCATTTAATCCGCAAACTGGCGAGTTGAAGTTGGTTGACTGGAACTGGGCTTCCTATGCGCCCCAGGGCTCTGGTGCGACAGAATTTCTGGTTGATGTGGCGCGCCATGGCCATGACGTAACGCCGTGGCTAGGTGAGTTGAACGCGGAAATGCTGGCGTCATTTGTCGGATTTTTCCTTATACGTAGCCTCAAGCCATCACTCAAGCCGGGTGATAATCTTCGTCAAATGCAGGCGTTATCAGCGGCTGTTGCTTATGATTTATTGTAATCTATGTAAAGAAATCATAAATGTAAATAATACAATGTACTTTCATTGACAGACGCTATATATCGCGTGTATATTCAATATTAAGCACTACATATGGTGTTTTAGAAAATAAATAACGTTTTTTGCAACATGCGCCCACTGGAGAGGTTGGGCTAGTTTGCTATTTTTATAAACAAGGAGGGGGAATGTATAAATCAATTAAAAAACGCGACGGTCGAACTGCTAAATTTGATCGGAAAAAAATTGAAAAAGCAATTGAAAAAGCAGGACTGGAAACTGGTGAATTTGACGCCGCTCAAGCAGTTGAATTGACCGACAAGGTTTTGGGAGTTTTGGAAACTCGTAACCAAAAGCGTCTACCAAGCGTTGAAGATATTCAGGACATTGTTGAGGATGCGTTGATTGACTCTAAGTTTAAGAAGACTGCAAAGGCGTACATTATTTACCGCGATCAGCATAAAAAATTGCGCGAAATTACCTCTAATGCACACGTTGATTTGATTGATAAATATCTGGAAAATTTGGACTGGAAAGTTAATGAAAACTCTAATATGGGCTACAGTCTTCAGGGTTTGAATAACTATGTTTCAGCGGAAATTACGAAGACTTACTGGCTGGATAAGATTTATACATCGAAGATTGGACAAGCTCACAAAGAAGGCGACTTGCACATTCACGACCTTAACTTGCTAAGCGTTTATTGTGTTGGTTGGGACTTGACTGACTTATTACAAGAAGGATTTACTGGCGTTGCTGGTAAGGTTGCCTCTAAGCCGGCTAAGCATTTCCGATCAGCGCTTGGTCAAGTCGTGAACTTCTTTTATACATTACAGGGCGAAGCGGCTGGTGCGCAGGCTTTTTCTGATTTTGATACACTATTAGCACCGTTTATTCGCGCCGATAAATTGAGCTATGAAGAAGTAAAACAGGCTATTCAAGAATTCGTCTTTAATGTTAATGTGCCGACTCGTGTTGGTTTTCAGACGCCGTTTACCAACATTACACTTGACCTTGAATGTCCAAAGCATATGGCAGATAATCCAGTGATTATTGGTGGCGAAATGCAGGACACGACTTATGGCGAATATCAAGAAGAAATGAATATGCTAAACAAGGCGCTGCTGGAGGTTCTTTCTGAAGGCGACGCTAATGGTCGAGTCTTTACGTTCCCGATCCCAACAGTTAATATCACCAAGGACTTCAATTGGGACAATCCGGTGATTGAAAGTTTGTGGGAGGCTAGCGCTAAATACGGCATTCCGTACTTCTCAAACTTTATTAATTCCGACATGGATCCAGAAGATGCGCGCTCGATGTGCTGTCGATTGCGAATTGATAATCGTCAATTGGAATATCGTGGCGGTGGACTGTTTGGTTCAAACCCAATGACCGGTTCGGTCGGTGTGGTAACGATAAACTTGCCGCGACTGGCGCTAAAATCCAAGAACGAAAAAGAATTCTTTAATGGATTGGCTGAACTTATGGATATGGCAAAAGACAGTTTGGAAACCAAGCGTAAAGTTTTGGAGCGATTGACCGACGCTAATTTGTATCCGTACACCAAGTTTTATTTGCGAAACATTAAGCAACGCTTCAATCAATATTGGAAGAACCATTTTTCAACTATCGGTTTGATCGGCACAAATGAGGCGGCGCTTAATTTGCTGGGCGTTGATATTGGCACGGAAAAAGGTAAGGCTTTTGCTGAGAAAACGCTTGATTTTATGCGTGATCGTTTGGTGGAATATCAGAAGGAAACTGGCAATAATTACAATCTTGAGGCAACACCAGCTGAAGGCACAACTTATCGATTGGCACAACTTGATAAAGCCAGCTTCCCAGATCGAGCACACTTTGCCAACGGAATTGGCGCGGAAGTTAAATGTCCGTTTTATACCAACTCTAGCCACTTGCCAGTTAATTACACGGACGATTTGTTTGAGTTGATGGATCTTCAGGACAATTTGCAAACCAAATACACGGGCGGCACGGTGATTCACTTCTTCTTAGGTGAGCGCATGGATGATCCGCAAACTTTGAAAAAATTGGTGAAGACAATTTGCGAAAATTACAAATTGCCATACTTTACGTTCAGCCCAAGCTTCTCAATTTGTAAGAATCACGGCTATATTGTTGGTGAGCATCCAGAATGTCCAAAGTGTGGTGAAGCGACTGAAGTTTACTCACGTGTGGTTGGTTTCTTGCGTCCAGTTTCTCAATGGAATAAGGGCAAGCAAGCGGAATTTGAAATGAGGGAGCATTATGACGATGCCGCCGAACACCAGCGACTTAGCGCCGTCGCGGCAGCTTAAGGTGTCAATCGGTGGAATTCAGAAGCTGTCGCTCGTGGATTATCCAGGGCACGTGGCGGCAGCTCTGTTTCTCTCTGGTTGCAATATGCGCTGTGGTTATTGCCATAATCCTGAATTGGTATTGCCTGAACGGTTAGTGCCGAGCCTTCCAGTTGATGAAGTGATGATATTTCTAAAATCGCGAGTTGGTCGGTTGGACGGCGTGGTGATTTCTGGCGGTGAGCCAACGGTAAACGAAGATTTGCCGGAGTTATGTCGGATGATTAAGAAACTTGGTTTTGATATTAAATTGGATACCAACGGCACGCATCCAGATATAGTTCGCGGAATGGTCGAAGAAGGGCTGATCGACTTTATTGCGATGGATGTAAAAGGTCCGCTGGAAAAATATGTTGAGATTGCGGCGCGACCGATTGATTTGGAGGCGATTAAGGAGAATGTTCGGTTGATGATTGATTCGGGAATTGGTCACGAATTCCGTACGACAATTGTCCGCGAGCAACTAGAAGTTAGCGATTTTGAGAAGATTGGCGAGCTGGTCAAGGGCGCGAAGAGATTTGCCTTGCAGCATTTTCGCACAGGCACGACAATTAGTCCAAAGTTTGCGAATTACCACACTTTTACTGACGAAGAATTTAGAGAAGCTCAGAAAATAATGGAAAGGTACGTTGGAGAATGCGTGATTCATTAGAGGTTGAAATTGTGCGCGTCCGTCAGGAAAATCCTGAAGTGAAGACGTTATATTTTGCGCGACCGTTCGACTTTACCGCCGGACAATATATTACGGTTTTTATTGATGGTAGCAGCGTGCGTGAAGGGAAGGCTTATAGCATTTCTTCTACTCCTGACGATGAGCTAATATCAATTACTGTGAAGAATGTTGGTGGTGAATTTTCTAGCTATTTATGTTCACGGAATGTTGGCGATAAATTACAAATTAGCCACGCTTATGGCGATTTTAATCCGCAAACAGAAAGTCCTTTGGTCGGAATTGCTGCGGGCTGTGGGCTTAGTCCAATTTGGAGTGTTATGGCAAGTTCTAGTCAGCCGACGTTTTTATATTTTAGCCAAAAATCGCCAGAATATATGGTTTTTGGAAATGAGCTAGCGGCGTCAAATATTAAAGTGAAGAAGTTCAGTACTCGCCAGCAGATTGAGGAAAAAGATGGTTGGTTTAACGGTCGATTTAATGTGGAAAAAATTGTTCACGAAACGCCAGAAGATGCGCATTTTTTGGTCTGTGGAAGTTTGCCATTTGTTAGAGATGTTTGGCAAAAATTATCCGCCGCCGGCGTAAGTGAATTGAAGATTTCAACGGAGACGTTTTTTGAGCAATGATTGGGGTGACGACTACAGTAGAATTATCATCGACAGTAATTGATGGTGATGATTTTGATGTGTTTTTGTCGCTGAGAGATGGCAATATTAGCGAGGATTTTTCGTCTAGTGTTGGTGAAGAAGTGACTGATGGTGTAGGTCGGTTTGATTTGGTGGCGGTAGCTAGCGGTGAAGCAGAGTTACCTTCTACCGAGAAAGTATCAGTGTCAATTGGTCAAACGGCATGTGCGACATGTGTTGGCTGCCCATTTCTTAGTCAGTGCGTAAAACCTCAGGCGTTAGTCATGAAACAGGAGTCGGAAAGACAGGAGAATGTATCTGATGATATGAATTCTGCGGATGAAGAGGCGATTCCTAATTTGTTGGAAATGACACCAAAACAAAGCTATTTGGATAGACTATTGGCTCCAGATGATTTCGATAGTCTGGATGAAAATGGACGCGGAGAATTGGTGTTGGCGGGATATTCAGAGTCTACCGATTATCAAGAGCCTATTATTAAAAAAGCACCTGAGCCAGTGGTATCAGAGGCGAAGCCCATAGATTTGACAACTAAAACAAATAAGTCAACTGAGAAACTCATACCGCAGGAACGAGAAGATAAAACTTCGACTAACCAGGCGGTTGAAGCTTCGGGCGAGGATGTGGGCATTGAGAAGATAGGGGTGGTCAGTCCTTCGGTGGAGATGAAGCCGCACATTATTGATTCTATTTCTGACGCAGTGCATAATGACAGCAAGAAGCCGGCACCAGAGTCCTTAGATGCGCCGACAAAGACGGAAAATGCGCCGGTATCGGTAGTGATAGATAAGAACACCCAAACCGTTGATGATAATAGCAATTCGCTGGAACATGAAACTGTTTACCCTGCGACTAGCGATAATAAGATTGCCGCTAAGGTTGTAGAGTCTGAGCCGAGCCGAGCAGCAGAAAATGATGAAAGTGCTTTTACGTCAATTTCCGAGCAGCAGCACTTGGCAGCACAATTTGATGCAGTAGGGGCGGATAAATCTGCGATTACGGGACCAATTGACAATTCTGGTACGAAAGCACCAATATACATTCAATCTAACGAGATTAATATAGATGCGACGCCGGATTATAATAATTCTGTCGAATCGACTGACATTGTTGATAATGAGCGGCTGGTTGATACCGCAATAGTTGATGAAGCTAAGGTTGATCCTCCAAACGAGGAGATTGACATATTGGCGGCGGATCAAATTTTCACTGATACACAGGTCTTGTCAATTGAGCAACTTGACTATAGTGGTACGGCGATAGAGCGTAGTCATGGTAAGGATAATGATTTTTGGGCTGAAGAAGATGCGGTTTTCTTTATCGAACGGCAGGAGTCCCCAGTAGTAGAGTCGGAAGCGTCTTCTGCTGAAGCAGTGACGATTGCGCTGCCGGTAGAAACGATTACAGTGCGTGGAGAAACTGATGACTCTGAGCCAGTGGAACAAGTAATTATTTCCACCTCACCGATTATTGAGCCAACACTTGATGTTGAGTCGGACGAGGTGGCAACGAAAATTCCAGAGGAATGTCTCGTGCTTCGTGAGGAGTTTGTGAAAATATCGGAAAAAAGCGATTTGCTGCGCAGTGATGATGAAATTGAAAGTGTAATTATGGATGTTAGTGACATAAAATCAGGCATCAACTTGTCCGGAGAGAAAGCAGAACTTAACGATATTCTGGATGATTGTGTCTATAATGGCGAAGAAAGTGTCGCGAATGGTGATGATTTGCTGATGAATGCCCATCCATCATCTGGTTTATGGTCAGACGATAGTACGCTAAATCCAGAAGAGGGGTTAGTGACAATGACTCAATCGGCTGCGGATGACTCATCATTGGTATCGCGGCTGGTTGGTGTGTTGGTGGTGGCGATGTGTGTGGCGCGCGGCCGACAAGCTAGAGCGATTCCGAATAGCTGATGATCTTTGCGTGGTGTAAGCGATAAATAGGGCTGCGCGAAATGATAGCGCGAAGATTGGCAGCTGATGAATGGTTAAAGCCTGATATAATGAAACTATGAAAGTGCTCGACAAGCCGAAAATTGATCGTCCCCGCGAGAAGTTGGCACGTTACGGTACGGCGCGGCTGAGCGACTTGGAGCTGTTGATGGCGATTATTGGCAGCGGTAATGCTCGGGCCGATGTCGGCAAGATTGCGCGCGAGGTGCTGAAAATTTTGCGTCAAAAGGGCGGTGATGTTTCGTATGATGATCTGCGTAGTGTGGTTGGTTTGGGTGAAGCGAAAATCCCGGTGATTTTGGCGAGTTTGGAACTGGCGCGGCGGTACTTGCTGGACAGCGACCAGCCAATCATCGACAGTCCAGAAAAGGCGGTCGAGCTACTGGCCGACATTCGCGACAAAAAGCAGGAATATTTTGTTTGCCTGACACTGGACGGTGCGAATCGTTTGATTGCCAAGCGGGTGGTGACTATCGGTACGTTGACGGCCAGCCTGGTACACCCGCGCGAGGTTTTCGCCGACGCCATCGCCGATCGTGCCGCCAGCATCATCGTGGCACATAATCATCCGAGCGGGAGTTTGGAGGCGAGTCAAGCAGACCGGGAAGTAACGCACCGTTTACGCCAGGCGGGTGAACTGTTAGGAATTAGTTTGGTTGATCATATTATATTGACAAAACATTCGTACAAGTCAATTACATAAAATCACGTATATTTCCCCGTAGGATACATATTGACAAGAAATGTATCCTACGGGTATACTGTTTATAGTATGAGGGTATTTCTGTCGAATCAGGGGAACTTGCGCAATATACAAACCTTTTTGCGGTCTATTGATTGGTCTAAACCTAAAGAGCTGGAAATTGCGACGCACGATAAATGGATAACAGTTCACCCGGCTAACCTTGCCTTGGTGGCTGCTTTGGCCATGCAAGTTGGTAAGAATAAAACGAAAATTATTGGTACAGTCCCAGCTACCGGTATTTATCTTGATAGAATGGGGCTTTACAACTTAGCAAGCACAGTATCGCCATTTACATATCAAGAAAAAGAAGCAGCTGGGCGATTTGTGCCGCTAACTGTCATAAAAACACCCGAAGACCAATCTTATTTTATCGCCGAAATGATACCATTGCTGCACCTGCCGGAAAAGGACGCTATGGTTATCAAATATATTATTGGCGAACTGGTGCGCAATGTTTTAGAGCATGCTAACGCAAAGTGCGGCGCTATCGTTGCCGCGCAATACTATAAAAAAACGAATAAAGTCAGTATCGCCATCTGTGATACCGGTATAGGAATCTGGAAAAGCATGAACGAGACGTGGCATCCAAAAGATGATCTGGAAGCGGTACGGTACAGTCTTACTCCGGGCATAACAGGAACAACTTCGCGAGAGGGTGGTACGAGTGAAAATGCTGGTGCCGGATTGTTTTTTATTAAATCAATTGCCAAGATTACCCGCAGTTATTTTACGATATACAGCGGCAAGGCAGAATATACGCTGCTGAAAAATAGGACCGACCAAAAATCGATTACATTATACGCCGACCCGTTTCGCGACAATAGTAGGCGGACTAATGATTTGGGAGATTTTCACGGCACGCTAGTTGCTGTAGACATCGCGCTGGATAACACACCAGAGTTTAAAGCAATCATGTCTCATATTGGCAGCGTATACGGCGAAGCGATTCGTGAACGAAAGAGAATAAAATACAGGAGGCCAAATTTTATATGATCATCCATTTGCAGCCAGTTGTCGGCTCGTTTGCTGAGAATAAAGAAAAGGCTAAGGAGCTGCGTGTAAACAAAATTATGCCAACCCTAGCTCAGCGAAAAAAAGTCACATTAGATTTCAAAGGCGTTGATGGTGCAACCCAGTCGTTTATTCACGCTCTCATCAGCGATCCAATCCGCAAGTATGGCGACGAAGCCTACGATAAGTTGTACTATAAAAATATCAACGAAGATGTGAAAGAAATCGTATCTACGGTCTACCGATACATGCAAGAAAGCCTAGACGGTGGGAGTGGCGAATAAAATGAACGGCTACAACGACAACATACATCAACAACAGATTGACAAGCTGGTACAGCTCTTCCCCGAGGTGGTCACCGAAGGTAAGATTGACTGGCAGAAACTCCAGTCGACACTGGGCGAGGCGGTTGATTTGGGTGAGCGCTACGGCCTCGGATGGAAGGGCAAGGGCGACGTCTTCGCTGCTATCCAGGAGAAGACCGTCCAGACGCTCCACCTCGACCGGGCGAATTCCGTCGATTGGGATACGACGGGCAATATGTTTATCGAGGGCGATAACCTGGCGACGCTGAAGATTTTGCACAAGGCGTATTATGGCAAGGTTAAGATGATCTATATCGACCCGCCCTACAATACTGGTAATGATTTCATTTACAACGACGATTTCAAGCAGACACGCCGTAGCTATGAGACAGAGGCGGGCATCACTGATGATGAGGGTAATGTTGTGCGAGATGACGGCCTGCGCACCAATACCGGCGGGCACAAGCACAGCAACTGGCTGAACATGATGTATCCACGCCTCTTTTTGGCACGCAACCTGCTTCGCCAAGACGGCGTCATCTTCGTCTCGATCGACGACAACGAAGTCCACAACCTCCGACTGATGATGAATGAGATATTTGGGGAGGAGAATTTTGTAGCGCAGATTGTGTGGGAGCGAGCATATGCGCCAGTTAATCTAAAGCATCATTTTTCGGAGAGTCATGATTATATCGTTTGTTTCGCGCGTAATATTGGTTTGTTGGATAAACTGTCTTTAAAGCGCAATGAGGCGGCTGATGCACGATATAAAAATCCAGACAATGACCCACGAGGTATATGGCAGAGTGATAATTTCTCAGTTGGACCAGCAAATCAAAAGAATATTTATGAAATTATAACACCGAGCGGACGAAGGGTATTGCCTCCGAGTGGATATTCTTGGCGTTTCTCGGAAAAGAAAACACAAGAGTTAATAGCCGATAATCGTGTTTGGTTTGGAGCTAGTGGCAGTGGTGTTCCACGCTATAAGCGCTTTTTATCAGAGGTTAAAGACGGTGTAACACCAATGACGGTTTGGAAATACACTGACGTTGGACATTCGCAAGATGCGACAAAAGAAGTGAAGGATTTGTTTGACGGTGTTGCGTATTTTGACTATCCAAAACCAGTTAAGCTGATTAAGCAGCTAGCGAGTTTGTGTACTGATGGCAACGATATTATTCTCGACTTTTTCTCCGGCTCCGGAACCACCGCCCATGCTGTTGCCGAACTTAACGCCGAAGATGGCGGCAATCGCCGCTGGATTTGCGTGCAGTTACCTGAGCTGACTGATGAGAAGTCGGAGGCTTATAAAGCTGGCTACCGCACCATTGCTGACATTGCTCGTGAGCGCATCCGTCGGGCGGGTGCCAAAATCCAGGCTGACCAGGCGGATAAGCTAGCGTCTCGCAGTGTCCCGCTTGACCTTGGTTTTCGGGCGTATCGGGTGGGTGATAGCAATTTCAAGCAGTGGAACGAGCTGGTTTCCGACCCGGAGGAAATTCGCCAGCAGGCGCTCGCCAATCTCGATCCGCTGGAGGAGGGCACGACCGATGACGACTTGCTGACCGAGCTCCTGCTCAAGCGTGGTATCTCACCGCTGGCGCAGATAGATCAGCATGACGACTTCTGCTTTGTCTCGTCCGAAAAGCTCGTCATTTGCCTGGTGCACTCCATGACAGAAGAGTTATTTGCGACCATCCTCGCCGCCAAACCATCATCCATCATCATCCTCGACCGAGCTTTCGGCGACGACATAAATCTAAAAGTAAACCTACTCCTGCAAGCCGAGCGGCAAGGTGTTGAGGTGGAGGTGGTGTGATGCGTGATTTTCCTCGTGGATCCGAATGGCGCAGATGGGATCTGCATGTACATACTAAGGGTACGAATAAAAATGATCAGTTTAAAAGCAAAGACTTTAAAGCATTTTGTGAGGTATTGTTTCGCAAAGCCATAGATAACGATATAGCAGCAATTGGCGTAACAGACTATTTTAGTATAGATAATTATAAAAAGGTCAAAGACTACGTTAAAAATATTGATGATGAAACGAACTTTACTGAGGATGAGAAGAGGCAGATAAAAAACATCTTGATATTGCCAAATGTAGAGCTGAGAATGCTTCCAGCTACGGATAAAGGTAGGCTTGTAAATATACACTTTATTTTTAATCCGGAAGAAGATTTTATTGACTATCTTGATAATAACTTTTTTAGTAAGTTGAAATGCGGTAACTACCTAATGAACAGACGGGGTGTAATCGAGTATGGCAAGTCATTATTAGGTAATAACCAGAAGTCAGATGACGCCGCCGCTTATAAAAAAGGGATAAATGAGTTTCATCTAGAGACTAGTCAAATCAAGGATGTGCTTGAAGATAAGAAGATTGCCGACAATGCAGTAGTTGTTGTTTGTAATTCAAAAAAAGACGGAGCCTCTGCTTTTCAAGAGCATTATGATTTATTTGAAGGTGAGCCTGGTAGTCTAGATGGCATAAGAAGAGGTATCTATCATATTTCTGATATGGTATTTTCGAGCAATGAAGGTGACAGGGAATATTTTTTGGGACAGAAAAGTGATAGTCCAACGGAAGTAAGGGAAAAGTGCGGTTCATTGAAGCCTTGCATTCACGGTAGTGATGCTCATACTGAAGATAAGCTTTTTGCTCCAGATAATGATCGATATTGTTGGATTAAGGGAGATTTAACATTTGACGGGTTAAAGCAACTGAGGTGTGAGCCAGAAGATCGGGTTTATATTGGTAAAGAGCCGCCGCTATTGGAAAGAGTAGCTAGTAATAAAACAAAATACATAGAGTCATTGAATATAAGAAAGAAAGCTGGCTATAACGGTAAAAATGGTATTTGGTTTGATGGAGTGAGTCTAGAGCTTAACAAGGAACTGGTGGCTATAATAGGAAACAAGGGAAATGGAAAAAGTGCACTATCTGATATTATTGGTTTATTAGGTAATACTCATAATGCTGGCGATAAGCAGAATAATCTTTCTTTTTTAACAACAAAGAAGTTTAAGAAGAAGGGGTATGCTGAGAACTTTGAGGCAAATCTTGTATGGTCTGATGGCTCTGGTGCAGACGAGGGAATATGTCTAGCTGATGAAACTGATAAGAATGCACCAGAAAAAGTAAGGTATCTTCCTCAAAATTATTTCGAACGGTTAACTAATGACCTAGAAGCTGAGGGGTTTGAGAGCACGCTTAAGAGTGTTATTTTCGCCCACATACCAGAACAAGATAGGCTGGGCTGCGGGTCGTTTGATGAGTTGATAGAGAATAAAACTCGGGTAATAGATTCTGACTTGAGTACGATACGAAATGACGTGAATAGTATCTCAGGAAGTATTATTAAGCTTGAAGAGAAGAAACATCCTGACTACCTGAATAAAATAAACGAACAAATTAAAGAAAAAGAAAAAGAACTCAAGTCTCATATGACTAATAAGCCGGAGGAGGTTGCAGACCCATCAAAAGATCATAGCTCTGAAACGAAAGTAAAGAAATCAAAAACATATAAGATCATTGAGCAGCTCAATCAGCAGAACGTTGAATTAACTGGAGAGATTGAGAAGGCAAAACAAAGATTAAATACAGTTACTCGGAATAAAGAGGAAGCTAAACAACTAACTGACAAGATATCGCAACTAGAACTAAGCCTGACTAAGTTTAAGCAGGAAAACGGAGATGTCTTTAGCAAATTCAAACTAAACATAGATGAGATTATAAAAGTTAGTTTTGATAAAAAAGCAATTAACGAGAAGCTTAAAGAAATAAATAAAGAACTAGATGATTTAGGGGGGAAATTACGATCAAAAAAGGATATTGATGCAGACCAAAGCATTAAGAGTGATGTGGATAGGGAAAAGGTATATCAAAGTAGCTTTGTAGCTAGCCAAGAAATAGTCCAGCAGGAGATTAAATGCAAGTCAGATGAACTGAGTAAGCCGGAAAAAGAATACCAGGCATATATAGAAAAACTTGCGCAGTGGGAGAGACGCAAAAAAGATATTGAAGGAGACAATGGTAAAGTCGACAGTCTGAAGTATCTTAAGGCGGAGAAGCGATACATTGAAAGGAAGTTGGATAATGATTTGTCAGAAAAAAGAAAAGACAGACTGGATAAATCTTTAGAAATATTTAATAAACAGCGGGAAATTATCAATATATACAATACCCTTAAGAAGTCTGTTGACAGTGCAATTTCGCAAGGTGGTGAATTCGCTAATAAATTTAATATGATGATTGATGTTAGCTTTAAACTTGATGAGGGATTTGTAGATAATTTCCTTGGATATATTAATAAAACAAAAAAAGGTACGTTCCAGAATGCTGATACTGGGACTGTTAGTGCAATGCTTGACTCTATGAATCTATCAGAGGAAGACGGAGTAAGGCAATTGCTTGACACTTCGATAAGATGGCTGGAAGAAGACGAGCGCAATGAGAGTGATATACAAAAGCGAAACATATCTGATCAAGTAAACAAAGTGAAGGAATTCTACGATTTCTTGTTTTCGTTAGAGTATTTGACGCCAAGCTACGATTTGAAACAAGACGGAAAAAGTCTTGATCAATTGTCGCCAGGAGAAAAAGGTGCTGTACTGTTGGTATTCTACTTGATGATTGACAAAGAAGATATACCACTAATCGTGGATCAGCCTGAGGATAATCTTGATAATAAAAGTGTCTTTGAAGTCCTCACGCATTTTATACGAATTGCAAAAAAGCGTCGTCAGATAATAATGGTCACTCATAACCCAAACTTGGCTGTGGGTGCGGATGCGGAGCAGATTATATATACAAGACTAGATAAAACTAGTGGCAAGAATAAGTTCTCTGTTGAATGCGGTTCAATAGAAAATGTTAATATTAATAAGCGGATCGTGGACATTCTCGAAGGTACTAAACCGGCATTTGATAAAAGAAAGCTACGGTATAGAGAAGAGCTGTGAGGAATAGATAAAAATGAAACTAAAATTCGACCCCAACCAGCAGTACCAACTCGACGCCATCAATGCGGTGGTGAATGTATTTGCTGGGCAGCCAGCAGATAGTGACGATGCGACTCGTCATATGGATCAGGATGGGCAGTTAAGCTTGGAGGCAACGATAGCCAAGGGAAATAGCCTGACGCTAGATGTGGCGCAGATAATTGAGAATACACATAAAATTCAAGAGAAAAATGGTATCGAGAAAAGTGAAACCAACGAAGATGGCTTTAGTTCTCCAATGACTTTCCCACTAGAAATTAGTGAAAAATCTCTGAATCACGGTATGAACTTCTCCATTGAGATGGAGACCGGCACAGGTAAAACGTATGTGTACTTGCGGACGATTCATGAGCTACACCAGTATTATGGTTGGAAGAAGTTTATCATCGTGGTGCCGAGTGTGGCGATTCGTGAGGGTGTGCTGAAGAATTTGGCGATTACCCGAGAACACTTCGCCAATCTCTATAACAAGCCGGAGATGGACTACTACGTCTGGGACAGCAAGAAGACAGGTCAGGCTCGTGAGTTTGCGACGAACGATACCTTGCAGATCATGGTGATTACTATTGATAGCTTTGCTAAGGCACAGAATGTGATGAATCGGCAGAGTGACTATGGCCGGCCGCTCGATTTCATCAAGGCTACTCACCCGGTAGTTATTCTCGATGAGCCGCAGAATATGGAGACGGACATACGGCGGAATGCTATTGCCAGCCTCAATCCGCTGTGCACGTTGCGCTATAGTGCCACACACAAGCACTTATATAATTTGCTTTATCGGCTGACTCCGGTCGATGCCTATGACAAAGGCTTGGTCAAGAAGATCGAGGTGCATAGTGTCCAGAGTGAGGACAATTATAATGATGCGTATATCAATGTATTGTCACTGGAGCGTCAGTCGAAGACTCGCTCATTTGCCAAGATAGAGGTGGATGCGAGTGATGAGTATGGCTTGCAACGCAAGGTCATTAAGGCGTTTCCGGGTGACGATTTGGAGGTAAAAACGGGACGTTCGGTCTATGCCGGCTACTATGTCGAGTCGATCAATCACGATGATGATTGCGTCGAGTTCAGTAATGGTAAGGTAGTTTACGTTGGTCAGCGTGATGAAAGTCTACATGATGACATCATCAAGCGACAGATTGAGCTGACGATTGATGATCATTTTGATAAACAGCGCCGACTGGGGAATGGTGTCAAGGTGCTGAGCCTATTCTTTATCGATAAAGTGGCAAATTATCGTGAGTATACGGCGAATGGTGCTAAGAAAGGTAAATTTGCCAAGTGGTTTGAAGAAGCCTACGCCAAGGTAGCGTCTAAACCAAAATATGCCGGCGTGATGGAAGGTTTGTTGGCGAGTGAGGTGCATGACGGCTACTTTGCGGCGGACAAGAGTGGTCAGTGGAAAGACTCTCGTGACACTAAGGGCGAGGGCGGTCGTACTAAGGATGATGATACGGCGTATAACTTGATCATGAAAGACAAGGAAAGACTACTGGATACCGGCGAGCCGTTGCGGTTTATCTTTAGCCACTCCGCACTACGTGAGGGCTGGGATAATCCTAATGTGTTCCAAATTTGTACGCTTAACGAAACGTCGAGCCAAATGAAAAAGCGCCAAGAAATCGGACGAGGACTGCGTCTGCCGGTGAATGTTGACGGACAGCGAGTGTATGATGATAGCGTCAATATACTGACAGTAGTGGCCAACGAAAGTTATGCAGAGTTTAGTCGTAAGCTCCAGACGGAAATTGAGGAAGAAACGGGCATTCACTTTGGTGGGCGAATCAAGAATCGTGATAATCGGCAAGTCGTCAGCTTTCAGAAATCACGGGCGCTTGATCCGGCTTTCAAGGAATTATGGGATAAAATTAAACATAAAACGACCTACCGGGTGGCAATTGATACAGACAAGTTAGTGACGGAGGTGGCAGGTGAATTAGCGCAGGTCACTATTAGCAAACCGCATATCGCTGAGACAAAAACACTGATTGATTCTATGAATAGCGACAGCGGTTTTATGGTACGTGAGACTGGTTTTAACACGTATGCGGCACGCCAAACTGAGGTAAAGATACCGAATTTATTAGCGGATATTCAGCGTCAGACACAAATGACCCGCCGGGTGATATTTGATGTGCTTGATCAGGCGGGGATGTTTGAGCAGATTGCTATTAATCCACAGCAGGTTATTGATGAAACAGCTCAAGCGATTAATCGGGTGAAGCAACGCTTGGCAGTTGATGGTGTTAAATATCACAGGACAGGCGAGTATTATGACATGACATTGTTTGAGAATGATGAACTACAGGCATACTTGTATGATGCAGCGATGAAGAGTGGGGCAGTTGCAGTGACCGACCTGGCAAAAACCATCTACGATTATGTGGCGGTTGATTCGGAAGTTGAGCGTGAATTCATGCAGTCGCTGGAGGACAATACCGACGTTAAGTTTTATATTAAGCTACCAAGTTGGTTCAAGATTGATACACCGGTTGGTAAGTATAATCCAGATTGGGCAGTAGCGTTTGACGGCGATGAGCGGATTTACTTTGTTGCCGAGACGAAAGGCTCAGATGATATTAATGATAATCACTTGAGTGCTAATGAACGAGCTAAAATTACTGCGGCCCGCCAGCATTTTGCAGAAATTAATGTACCATATGCGGCGCCGGTGCGGAGTTTGCGGCAGGCGTTGACTATGGTCGGAGATGGTAATTGTGACACCTGATACACACGCAAATTATTATGTTCGCCCGTTGTTGGCTACTGGGTGCTTACAAATGCTTTTGGAGCGGAGTAAAGATGCTAAGGAGAATGTATGAACAAAACAAACAAAACCATCACTATCGCTCGCGCCATCATCCGCATCGGTGATGCTGCTAGAAATGCCAATGATTATAGTTTGCTGGGTGCGCTGCATGAGATGGTGGAGCAATTGTCACAGCATGGTGTTAACGACACTGACGTTGATATGAATTTGCTGCTGGAATATGTTAAGTCATTGAACGATTGTGAATATTGCCGAGAATCTAACGGCGAGATGAGCACTGCTGATTTGGTGAATGAAATAAATCGACAATTAGCGCGTCTTAGTCAGGAGCAAGTGGATAATTCTAGTAAATTGGCTTTGGAATTTGAGCCGACAGTTCATTTAGTGACTGCGAATTATGCCAAGGATGAGAATGGGACGACTTCTGGCGTATCAATAGCTTTGGTTTTTAATAAAGATGGCTCGGTAAGTGCGCCGCGTGATCATTTCTTGAATGCGGAATTGCTTAATTATTTTAATGATAAACATCAGGTCGATTATCAATTTATTGAAGATGATTTACCGCCGAAACTTCAGGATTATCAATTAGTTGCGGGAACGGCGGAAGTACGAGAAATTTTGCCACGGGAATTGGAAGTGATAGATTTTTAAGGTTTTATGAAAATCTCCGTACACATTAAACTAAACTCTCGCCATCGTGAGGAAGTTGTGAAAAATGACGACGACACATTGACGGTTTATATCAAAGCTCCGGCAATTGAAGGTCGAGCCAACGCGGCGGCTATTAAATTATTGGCAAAACATTTTAAGGTCGCATCGTCCAAGGTTAAATTAGTGCGTGGTGCAACTTCAAAATATAAGATATTTGAGATTGATTAAGTTTACGGATAAACAGCGCCCGGTGTCATATCGCCGATTAAATTTTGTACCGTTACGAATGAATAGCCCTGCTGTTTGAGTGAATTAAGGATACAAGGAACGGCATTCACGGATGTCGGATGAATGTCGTGCATTAAAATCACAGCTCCGTTGCGAGCGCCAGCGACAGCCCTTGAGCAGACGATTTCGCTATTACGATCAGCCCAGTCGCGCGTATCGACAGACCAAACAACTGCCGACATTCCGCGTTGACGGAATTGCTCCAAAACCGCTCGATTAAACGCGCCGTACGGCGGACGTATGATGTTAGGCTTGGTGCCGACGGCTTGTTTTATGGCGTTATTTGTCTGGTCAATTTCACTAGCGAGTTGCTCTGCTGAAACCTTATTTAACTCTGGATGCGACCAAGAGTGATTGCCTAATTGATGTCCACGCGACTGCATGCGGCGTAACGTGTTGGCGCGTGCTGAAACTTTGCTGCCGATTAGGAAAAATGTCGCCTTGGCGTCGTACTTATCTAATATGTCCAACAGTTTTTCGGTGTATGGTCCAGGTCCGTCGTCAAAAGTTAGAGCAATTGTTTTATTTGCGACGGTAGGCGTTGGAGCTACGGGCGCTGGTTTTGGTTTTTCTGCGGGTTTGGGAATATTGGCTAGTTTCCGAGCTGTTGGGTTTTGTAGATATTTAGAGACGGAGGAAATTGGCACGGTAATTGTCAATTCGCCGTAAGATGATGGCAGTAGCGATGCCTGACCGAGTGGCCAAGCCAACGCATTGCCATTATTGGTGATGATGAAATTAGACAAAGCTTCTTTATTTATGATTTCGTTTAGGTCAATTTCTGGTTGCTGGCGCTGTTTGATGGTCTGAGAAACGCTATTTTTGGCAGCGGATATGATTGCTTCGGCGGCTTCATCGGACTGTTCTGTAAAATCAGCCAAGCCGACAACTTCGCCAGATTTTTTGTCGAAAGTCCAAAATTGCGTCATTGATGCTGGATGTGCGCCATTCATATCCTGCTTAATATTGACGACAATTGACAGTGCTTCTGAAGTGTTGTGTGTGACTTGATAGCCAATTGTTTCGGTCATTGGCTTATCAAAAACTGTCGCCAGTAAAACCGTATTTTGAAAATCACGATCAATTTTATCAATCGACTCGCTAATTAAGCGATTAATCTTTTCATTTTCCGTGATCGGATATTCAATTGAAACTTTTTCCCGTTTGTTATCTCTGGTGACGAACTTTGAGCGAATGCCAGAATATTTCGAATCGGCAAAATAATACTTTTCGTCAGAGGGCGCAGTCGTTTGTCGCGAGTGTGATTGATTGAGGAAATATATCCCAAATAGCCCTGCCGAAAATAGCAAAATCAAAAACGGTATGATAATAAATAGTTTTTTCGATTTTGGTTTTGCTTTTTTTCTTTGAATGCGCATATTATAAGTATAGCACTAGTATTTTGGTTTTGTTATTATTGATAATAAGTAGAGACTAGCTTGATCAAAAATTACAACAGAGAGGAATTTGCGGAGTGGAACTCGAGCCAATTATAAAAGTCGATAAACTTGTTAAGACTTATGGTGGAAATAACGTGGTCGACGGCGTGTCGTTTGAAGTTAAAAAGGGCGAGATATTTGGGATTCTTGGCCCTAACGGCGCGGGCAAAACAACAACGTTGGAAATGCTGGAAGCGCTCAGACCAATTGATGGCGGCGTGGCTACAATTGACGGCATAGATGTCGCTAAGAAACCTAAGGATATTAAGAATATAATTGGCATTCAGCTTCAATCGACGGCTTTTTATGACAAGCTGACTTTGCGTGAACAATTGAAAATGTTTGGTAGTTTATATGGTCGGACAGTTGATACTGAGGTACTGCTCGCTAAGGTTCAATTGACAGAAAAAGCTAAGAGTTATGTTGAGCAACTTTCTGGCGGTCAAAAACAGCGTTTTGCGATTGCTTCGACATTGGTAAATAATCCGAAAGTATTGTTTCTGGACGAGCCGACCACAGGGCTTGATCCGCAGGCGCGTAGAAATTTATGGGACTTGATTAAGGAAATTCGCGACGAGGGAATTACGATTCTTTTGACGACGCATTATATGGACGAAGCGGAATTATTGTGTGACCGTCTGGCAATTATGGATAGCGGTAAGATTATCACAATTGATACGCCGCATAATCTCATCCAGCAATTATTAGCGCGCGGTTTTAAGAAGGAGCAAGTTGTCGAGCAAGCCAACTTAGAGGACGTGTTTATTGATTTAACAGGAAAGGCAATTCGGGATTAGCATGAAAAAATATTGGATTGGAATATTCGGTCAAGTTCGCGCTCAGCAAAAGCGTTTCGTCCGAGATAAAATGGCGCTATTTTTTACTTTCCTTTTTCCGCTGATTTTTCTATTAGTGTTCGGGTCGGTTTTTAGTAATGATTCGACCAGTTTTAATATTGCAATTGTCAACAATTCGCAGACAGAATTTGCTAAAAGTTTCGTTAAAAATGCCAAAGAAAATTCGAAGGATTCGATTCTCAAAATTAAAGATGTTAAAGATATGAATGACGCGCGCGAAAAAATGAAGCGGTCGGAGCTTAACGGTATTATTGAGCTTCCGAGTGATTTTGGCGCGATAAAAAATAACGACAATCATCCTATTCCAACAGGCACGATGAATGTTCTTTACGCCAAAGGTTCTGAACAAGCGGGTAACACGTTAGTGGCGGTGATGAACCAAATTACCAATAACATCAATAGTCAGATGGGTCAACCTGAAGCTCCGCTTAAAGCTGTTGGTAAAGCGATTGGCGATGAGCAATTGAAATCGTTTGATTACATATTTACGGGACTATTAACTTTCAGTTTGATAAGCATGGGTATTTTTGGCTTAGCTAATCAAATGCCGGCCGAAAAGAAGCGTGGCTCGTACCGACGCTTACGTGCAGCGCCGTTTACTTCTGGTCAGTTGATTATCTCTACAGCAATTCACTATACGATTATTTCCTTGCTTAGCTTGATCATGATGGTTGTCGCTGGCGCTTTGATATTTCACTTTAATATGCGAGGCGATTGGACACTGTTTGTCGTTATATCTATATTATCGGCATTCATGATGGTGGGAATAGGGCTATTGATTGCTGGCTGGTCGAAAAACGAAGATCAGTCTTCTGCATTAAGCAATTTGATTTCTTTTCCAATGATGTTTCTGTCTGGCACATTTATCCCGCTTTATCTATTTCCAGAATGGTTGCGAAGCGTTGCTCAATTTGTTCCTATAACTCCAATCACGGATGGTTTTCGGCTAATTATGACCGAGCACGCAAGTTTTATGGAAGTCTTGCCACAATTCGGTATTATCGCGGCTTGGACTTTCGCTGTTTATTTCTTAGCCATTAAGCTATTTAGATGGGAATAACTATTCAAGGATAGCGAAACAAATAGAAAAACGTTATGTTTATCGTAAGCGGGTGCTTGTTATTTTTATCACGGGAGTTGCTTAATTCCGCGCGACAAATCAAATAATTATTCGACGCCGCCGGCTTTAAGAATACTTCTTAATCCGTTTTCTCCACCGACGAATCCGCTGGTTTGATAGTCGTTAATAACCATATATGGCAAGCCATTCACGCCAAGCGACAGAGCTTTTTGTGTGTTGCCGTCAATTTCTTTTTGGTGCGGTTTTTTAGTCATACAATCGGAAAATTGCGATTCATTCATGCCGACGTTTTTGGCGGAAGTTAGGAAATATTCCAGTGGAAGAACAGGGATTTTTTTCGGCACAGCAACGTTTTTTACACCAATTCCTTTATCGAAGTAATCACGCTTAATGCGCGGGACGATATCGTGGGTGTACTGCCAATATTTATCTTGATCAGCAGCACAAAACGCAGCGTGAGCACCGGTTTCGGTATTGTTGGTCATTTCTTTTAATAGTGTTACTACGCGATGCTCATAACGAACTTTTCCGGATTTAATATAGTCATTTTTGAAGAATTCTGTGCTGGTTGCGGCTTCGACCTCGGCGCAAAATGAACAAAAATAGTCAGTATAATCAATGAATACGTTTTTCGCGTCGGCGGATCCTTGCGACATTTTTTCGTTCCATGGTTTATTGTCACCAATGTGACGATTCGGCGGGCGATTGACAATTCCATAAATAAACAAAGCCACAATTCCCACGATTACAATTCCCGAAAGAGCCCAAATAAGCGCTATGCCTGATGATTTTTGTCGATTCATATTTTCTCCTGTTTAGATAATTCTGTGTACATAAAAATAATTTGACCTGATTTATATAGCGAGAATAAACTGAGCAGTAAAGCTAACAACAGGACTATTGTGCTGGCGATATTTGCGGCGGTGGCGGCGGCAGCTCCTGAGAAAAATAGGGTTACAATTGGCAAGATTAGTGATGTTCCGCAGGGAACGCAGCCGAGTCCAATTGTTGCGGCAATTGATGCGATTCCGCTTAATCCGACTTGTCGAGATACAGTTTTTTCATTGTCGCGATTATTCTTTGATGTAAAAATTACAGCGGCGATCGATACACCTTGAAGAATTGACACTACCATAAGCAACGCACTATTTGGTGAAGTGAAACTTTGTTTGAAGATGTCTATAATCATCGAACCGAGCAGCGCGATTTTATCGATGATTGGTAAGCGCGACATCATCAGCGGCCCGTAAAAATTGGCGTTGATTGCGAAATAAATTATCACGGCGAAGGCGACGGTCGCGACAATTGTTATCAGGAAATATTTCGGTAAACCAAGCATTCTGCCGACTCCTAGAAGCGCCGATTTGATGGTTAGTTTGTAGTGATTATCGTTGTAGTTCATCGTGGTAGTTATGCTATAAAGTTTGCTGGTGTGTTATTTACGATGTCCTTTTTTAGTTCGTAAATAACCTTTGTTGGCCATGGAATATTATCGATTTTGAAGTATTTTTGTAAATGTGGCAAATAGGTTTCATCGAATTCATTCTGCGACTGTGTTATTTTGTAGCCATGTGGCGCGCAAATCCATTTGTGAATAAGGTGATCCACGATAACGTACGATTCTTTTGATTCGCGTTCAAGTGAATCCAGCCCCCAAACCGCGTGAAACATGATTTCATAAATAGTTTGGCTATTTGCCTTGTAAATGTACGGAGCGATAGGATTATCATTGTCGTCGCAAACGATAGTAGGCATGCTAATCACTGAATTTTTAACAAGCGCTTTGATCCATGTATAAACTTCATCGTTAACATCCTCAGATGCTACTTCGATAGACGTGACTAGGTTTGGCGTATCGCCGGGACCCCAATCGCGGATGATAATGACGCCGTCGGGCTTGAGTGCTCTATCTAGCATTGCGAATGTTTTAGTGCGCTCAGGTCGAGATAGATAGCTCATCAATTCGTGAAATACACTAGACATGTAGATGATGTCGAATTCATCTTCGATGTTTTCAAGTTGTTCTTTAGTGATGAAATCAATGTTATTTTCTTGAAGTTGAGATTGAACAATTTGTGAAACATCATAGGCTACGTAGTGAGTTCCTGTTTGCGTCACTTGTTTGATGAATTCTGGCGAGAAACCAGAACCAAAATCAAGCAATTTAATGTTCTTACCAAGGTGTTTTTCGATGGCTCCGAATTTGGATGACGCTGTTTGGTTCATCCGCTCTTGATAGGTTTTGTTGGTATGATTTTCCAAGTGCTCGCTGCGAATTTGGCTCATGTATCTATTATACGATATTCGTAAAGGCAATTCGATCATCCACTGCAGCAACTTTTACCGTATCTCCGTCATGAATTCGCCCGTCGATCAGTTCGAGTGCCAAAGGATCAAGCACGCGTTTTTGAATCAAACGCTTAAGTGGTCGAGCGCCGAAACTCGGGTCGTAGCCGTCTCGCGCCAACATATCGCAAACGCTATTGTCAAAATCCAGCGTTATGTCGCGACTATCCTTAACTTGGCGAACAACTTTTTCTAATTGCACGTCAACAATCGCACGCATCGATTCAGGGTGAATGCGATCAAAAATCACGATGTCGTCAATTCGGTTTAAGAATTCTGGACGGAAATGACCACGAAGTGTCTCTAAAATTTGATTGTCGAGAGAGCTAATGTCGTCGCCCGTGTAGTCCATAATCATTTGCGATCCGACGTTGCTGGTCATGATGATAATGGTGTTGCTAAAGTCAATCGTTCGTCCTTGTCCGTCCGTCAATCGACCGTCGTCCAAAACTTGCAATAGTACGTTAAATACGTCGGGGTGTGCTTTTTCGATTTCGTCAAACAAAACCACGCTATAAGGGCGTCGCCTAACGGCTTCCGTCAATTGACCGCCCTGATCGTAGCCGACATATCCTGGAGGCGAACCGATCAATCTGGCTACGGCGTGGCGTTCCATATATTCACTCATGTCAATTCGAATCATGGCATGCTCGTCGTCGAATAATTCACGGCATAAACTGCGCGCGACTTCTGTTTTTCCCACGCCAGTAGGTCCGAGGAATAGGAATGAGCCAATCGGTCGATTAACGTCGCCGAGTCCAGCGCGCGACCTACGAATGGCGCTTGCTACAGCTGCTACAGCGCGATCTTGCCCGATGACTTGGCGGCTAATTGATTCTTCCAATTTGGTCAATTTGCTGGATTCACTTTCCATCAATCGTTCCACTGGAATTCCGGTCCAGCGCGCTACCACGCCAGCAATATCGTCAGGCGTAACTTCTTCGCGGAGCAATCGGTCGTGAGTTGGAATTGCCGCTAGTTCTTCGCGGGCGCTTGCTAATTTTTTCTCCAGCTCCGGCAAATCGCCATACTTAATGCGGCTGGCGGTGGCTAGGTCTGCGTCGCGTTCAGCAATTTCTAATTGTGAGCGCAGATTGTCCATTTTTTCGGTAGTCGTGTTGACGGTTTGCAAAATGTCTTTTTCGTGTTGCCATTTCTTATCAATCACTTCGGCTTTTGCGCGAATCTCGGCAATTTGCTCTTTGATTTCATCTTTGCGAATATTGGCGTGGTCGGATTTGTCCTTTTTCAACGCCGCTTCCTCGATTTCCAATTGCAAGCGTCTATTGTTCAATCGATCCAGCGCAATTGGCACACTTTCTAATTGCATTTTGAGTGAGCTGGTCGCTTCGTCAAGCAAGTCGACTGCTTTGTCTGGCAAGAATCGGTCAGGCAAATATCTGGTGGACAATCTGGCGGCTGCCACGATTGCGTCGTCAGCGATTTTTACTCCGTGATGAATTTCGTATTTTTCCTTCAATCCGCGCAAGATGGCGACAGTGTCGTCAAAACTTGGTTCGCCAACGTAAACTGGCTGGAATCTTCGCTCTAAGGCGGCATCTTTTTCGACGTATTGACGATATTCAGCGAGCGTTGTCGCGCCAATCATGTGCAATTTTCCACGAGCCAGCGCTGGCTTTAACATATTACCCGCGTCCATACTGCCTTCGCTTTTCCCAGCGCCAACCATGGTGTGAATTTCATCGACAAAAAGAATAATCTCGCCGGCTGCGTCTTCTACTTCTTTTAAAACGGCTTTCAATCGATCCTCAAATTGTCCGCGGAAACTAGCGCCCGCCAGAAGACTGGAAATTTCTAGGGAAATTAGTCGCTTATCCTTCAGTGAAGCGGGAACGTTGCCTTTGACAATTCGCTGCGCCAACGCCTCAACAATCGCGGTTTTACCAACTCCTGGCTCACCGATGAGGACGGGATTGTTTTTAGTGCGGCGACTTAAAATCTGCATAGTGCGTCGAATTTCTTCATCTCGACCGATCACTGGATCGAGTTTGCCTTCTCGCGCCAATGCCGTTATATCTGTACCAAATTTTTCGAGTGGTTTAGTTGTTTCTTCTTGATTCATATTTGGTGGCATAAAATCCTCCTTTTGATTTTTAGTCCTAATTTGTTGCGCCCCAGTAAAAGACAGAATGGTGAAATTTGATATAGTTATCATAACAAATTAGCACTCTCAGTGCAAGAGTGCTAATAAAATAAATAGTCATTTTGTGATATGTTAAATGTATGAATATTCTTGTCACTGGTGGCGCTGGATATATCGGCAGTCACACTATCATCGAACTATTATCATCAAATCATAACGTAGTGGTGGTCGATAATTTATCAAATTCATCCGCCGAGAGTCTGAGGCGAGTTGAAGAAATCACTGGCCAATCAATACCGTTTTATGAATTCGATTTATGTGATCATCAGCGACTATCAGAATTATTTAAGACTGAAAAAATTGATGCTGTGATTCACTTTGCTGGGTTGAAGGCGGTTGGCGAATCGGTTGAAAAGGCGCTTCTTTACTATAAAAATAACCTTGAAAGCACGTTGGTTTTGCTTGATGTGATGCAAGAATTTGACGTGAAGAAATTGGTGTTTTCTAGTTCGGCAACAGTTTACGGCGACCCAGCTCGATTACCAATTACCGAAGATATGCCGTTGTCCGCCACGAATCCATACGGTCAGACGAAGCTGATGATTGAGCAAATGCTTCGCGATATTTCTGCGACAAATCAAAATTGGCAATTTACATCTCTCCGCTATTTTAATCCAGTTGGCGCGCATCCGAGCGGTCGCATCGGGGAAGATCCTTCGGGAATTCCAAATAATCTTCTGCCGTTTGTGTCGCAAGTTGCTGTTGGTAAGCGAGAGTATTTGAGCGTTTTTGGTGACGATTATGATACTCCAGATGGAACTGGCGTACGTGATTACATCCACGTAGTTGATTTAGCGAAGGCTCATGTGGCGGCTCTGGAGAATTTGGGTCGACCGAACGAATATAAAGTCTATAATATCGGTACTGGTCGTGGTACTTCGGTTTTGGAATTAGTGAAGGCGTTTGAGAAGGCGTCTGGTCGCGATGTCCCATATCAAGTTACGCCACGTCGAGCAGGTGACATTGCAGCGTGTTATGCAGACCCAGGATTGGCAGAAAAAGAATTAGGCTGGCGAGCAGAATTGACAATTGAAGATGCTTGCCGCGACGCTTGGAATTGGCAAAGTAATAATCCAAACGGCTACAATGGCTAATTGCCAGATTTGGTGAAAATCTTATTTTCGTAATAAGCGGAACGTTTGGAAAGTTCTGAATTTAAGTTTTCAATTCCGCCGTATTGTTCGACCAAGGTTTTCTTTCCAGAAAATAAGTTTGTGCCCAGACCTAATCGGTCGCCGTCAATTTTAACGCCCAACGCTGCCAAAGTTGACGGATACATATCGAATGTCGTGAATTGACGACTCTTTGAGTGACTAGTTGAAATGGCTGGATTTATAAACGTGTTGTAAATGGTTCGCTGATAATTAGTTCCGCCAATTTTTTCGTCGTAGTATGAAGTTTGCATTCCTAAATGGTCGCCAGAAATGATAATTGTGGTGTTTTCATAAAATGGCTGAGATTTAACCCAATTGACGAATGCAGCGACTTGTTTTGAGGAGCAAGCGTGGACATTGTCGTATTGATTACTGAAGGTTTTGGCGCAGGTTTCGTCCAAATAACCATCGGTAAAATGCGTGTCGGCGGTCAATAATTGCAAGTTGAATGGCTTGTCTGACGCCGCCAAGCGTGAGGCTTCTTCGCGGGCAAATTGAAATAATTTTTTATCTTCATAACCCCACCAAACTTTGTAATCTTCGGAGATTTTTCCGTGTTTTTTGGCGTAATTGTAATCTTCGATATTGAAGTTACCGTGTTGAGTTAATAATTTATCGCGTCCGCCAAAACTCGCCTCAGATCCCATAACAAATGTTTGATTATAACCTTGTTTTTCTAAAATCTCACCAAGACTATAAGCGCCTGGCAAGAATTTTTTAAACTCGCCCAGGGCGTTATGATCGCGCCCACCAACCAAGTTCTCTTTCAGTGGTACGCCGGCAGATTGCGCGGCCATTCCCGCCACAGTCCAACCAGTGTTTGTTGCGGGTAAAGCGCCGCCGACACCGGATGCTTTGTTTGAGAATGAGGTATTTTTTAACGCCAATTCTTCCAGTTCTGGAATGATGGAGGTTTCGGAGCTGCCGCCATTAGCCTTTGACGCCAAAGTGTTTTCCATTGACTCTAAATAGATGTATATTAAGTTGCGTTTTTTCTCTGGAAAAGTTAATTTGGCGGTTTTTGGATTGACGTAATTTTCTTCGTATAATTTGGTCGATTGGGTCAGGGCGTAAATATAATTAGGGATGCCGAAACTTTGAATTAGAAGGACGATCGCAATTAAAAACATACTTAGCGAGTAAATTGCTTGATTTCGTAATCTCAAAAACGGCAGGGTGAGTTTTCGTGATGATTTGATTTTTTTCAAGCAGAAGGCGATTATGCGATTGATAAAAGAGATCGATTTGTCGAACATTGGGATTAATAAGGCGCCGAATAATAGGAAAACTAGCGGAAGATTTTGCAGGACGGCCGACCATAAATTGTCAGATTTGCCACCAGCTAATCCGTTAACAAAATAAAAAATTATCTCGTCGATTTGCGAATTTTTAAAGACGATATATTTATATCGTGCCGCAATTAAGCAAAATGCCGCCAAAAAAAGCAGGATGATTGATATTGATTTAATCCAGAAACGTTTGGTAAATTTAATTTTTCTCACCATTCTATTATATCACTTACGTTTTTTGCGGATGAAGGGGTATAATAAAAGTATGAGCAAGAATAAGACGCGCACATTCGGAATTAGTTGGTGGATTGGGCTGGTTTTATTTGCGGGGATGATTTGTTTGATGTTGGGCGATATTTTACATCGAGATGGTGTAATTGGCTCAAAAACTGATGTTTTAGTGATGGGTACGAATGCTGGATTTAAGCCGTTTGAATATATTGATAATAATCAAGTAGTTGGCTTTGACGTTGATCTGGCGAGGGAAATTGCTAAAAGCTTGGGCAAAGATTTGAAGGTCGAAGATATGTCGTTTGACGGGCTACTTCCGGCGTTGGATAGTGGACAAATTGATATGGTGGCGGCTGGAATGACAGTGACGCCTGAGCGAGAAAAAAATGCGTTGTTTTCAGATCCGTATTATTCGGCGTCGCAGAGAATAATTGTCAAAAAAGGCAGTTCGATTCGTAATAAATATCAATTGCCAGGGCGAAAAATTGGCGTACAGCTGGGTACGACTGGCGATACTTTGGCGTCTAAAATTGCTGGAGCATCAGTCACACAATTCCAAACCGCGCCGAGCGTTTTGCAGGAATTAAGTTCGGGAAAAATTGAAGCAGTTATTCTGGACGACGCTCCCGCAAAACAGTACTCGGCTGGATTTTCTGACTTAGAAATCTTGCCGGGCGCGCTCAGCGATGAAAGTTATGCGATTGCTATTAAAAAGGACAATAAAGACCTCTTGGAAAAGGTTAATAAAGAAATTGCTAAGATGAAAAAAGACGGTCGCTATGAAAAGCTGATCCGCAAATATTTTGGTGAGGAGGCTAAATCGTGAATTTTTGGGAAGTGATTTTTGGCGGCGGCCGATGGCTATTTTTATGGCATGGATTAGAAGTGACGCTGGTTTTGACTGTGTTGTCGCTGATTTTAGGATCGGCAATTGGTGTACTTGTCGCCCTGATGCGCACGTCGAATTTACGACCATTTGGCAGGATGAAAACAAGCAGACTCGCGAACTTTAATCCGCTGGCTAGTCTGGGAAAAATTTATGTCGATATCATTCGCGGCACGCCACTTTTGGTTCAGCTATTGATTATGTATTACGTCGTTTTTGGGTCGTATCAATTTATGCCGAAGATTTTTGTGGCGGCGGTGGCGTTCGGGATAAATAGCGGCGCGTACATCGCCGAGATTATTCGTGGCGGAATTCAGAGTATTGACAAGGGACAAATGGAAGCAGCCAGGTCTTTGGGTCTGAGTAATTGGCAAGCAATGCGGCTAGTTATTTTGCCGCAAGCAATGAGAAATTCATTGCCAGCGTTGATTAGTGAATTTATCGCGCTATTAAAGGAAACTTCGGTTGTTGGTTGGATTGGTTTGAATGATATTATGCGAGGCGCGGACAATATTCGTTTTCAAACGGCGACAGCTTTTCAATCGCTATTTGCCGCTGCAGCGATGTACTTAATTTTGACGGCGATTTTTACGCGAGTAATGGCGCGAGTAGAAAGGAAATTGAAGCATGACGATGATCAGCGTTAAAAACTTGAAAAAAACGTTTGGCACAAATCGAGTTCTTCGCGATATTGACGTAGAAATTGAAGAGGGTGAGATTGTTGTTGTGGTTGGTTCTAGTGGTTCTGGCAAGTCGACATTCTTGCGTTGTCTGAACTTGCTGGAGGAGCCGACTTCAGGCGAGATTATTGTCGATGGAGTGAAAATTACTGATCCACACGTAAACTTGAACGCGTTGCGTCAGAATATTGGCATGGTTTTTCAGCAATTTAATCTGTTTCCAAATTTGAGCGTGATTGAAAATATTAAATTAGCTCCGAAAAAACTGCGTAAATTTTCAGATCAAAAAGCGACAAAATTGGCGCGAAGTTTATTGGACGATGTTGGGCTATTAGACAAAGCGGACGCTTCGCCGAATAGTTTGTCTGGCGGTCAAAAACAGCGAGTAGCAATTGCGCGGGCGCTAGCGATGGAGCCGAAAATCATGCTTTTTGACGAGCCTACTTCAGCGCTAGACCCAGAGATGATTGGCGAAGTTTTGGACGTGATTAGGAAAGTTGCCAAAAAGGGAATGACGATGGTAATCGTTACGCACGAGATGAAATTCGCCCGTGAAGTCGGGACTAGGATGATTTTCTTAGACAAGGGCGAAATAATCGAAAATGGGACGCCTGAACAAGTTATGGATCACCCGAAAACCGAGCGTGCCAAGAAATTCTTCGCCAAATAGCCCGAGTGACCTCGCTATAATTCGCTTAGAACTGGAACTTCTGTCAATTTATTAACCAGCTGGTCCAGATTAACCTCTGTCAGATAACTCGGTAAAATTCGCGTGGTTTTCGGATCAACAAAGCCGCATTCTGTTACTTCCTCGACGCCGTGCGATGTTTGCTCTAGGTTGATGTGCTGGTAATCTTGCCAGTTGGTGATGAGGAAGAAAAATTCCAATTGCTCGTTCGAGCCATGCGCTGATTGTTCGCCCGATTCGGCGAATTGTTGTATAAATAACAACTTACCAATTTCTGGTTTGACGCCAGTTTCTTCAATCATTTCTCGACGCAAGCCATCCAGCAAGCTTTCGCCCATTTCCAAGCCACCGCCCGGCGTACACCAAAAATCACGACCTTTGCCGGTGTTTGCGGTTAATTTTTGGCAGAAAATTTCGCCGTTTTCATTGATAATAATTCCGCGTACGTTTACTCTTCGTCGCATAAAACCTCCTTTGATTGCTAATAGCCAGAGGTCCAATTAGTCTGAACGTACGCCCAATAATTTCATGGTCGGGGTGACTGGATTTGAACCAGCGACCTCACCGTCCCGAACGGTGCGCGCTACCGAGCTGCGCCACACCCCGACGCTAAAAACAGTATAAAACTAACAGATATTTTTGTCCAATTGTAATTATTAAAATGAAATCAACTAGTTCTAAAATGATATAATATAAGGTGGACTTAGATCGTAAAGGACTATAAATGAAACATATTTTACGAATTTTTAGAGACTATTGGTTGCTGTTTATCATCTTGATTGGATTCACGTATGGCGTTGTGATGGCGAATTTGTGGCTGCCGGATAAAATGTCGGAAATTGTCAATAACGGCATTATTAAACAAGATATGTCGGCGATTTGGAATAATGGCTTGATGATGATTTTGGTGACGGCGGCTGGTGGGTTTTGTTCAATTGTCGTGGTTTTTTTGGCGGCGCGAATTGCTACGGGAATGGCGCAAAAATTGCGATTGAAATTGTTTGAACGAATAGAAAGTTTTTCTTTAGCGGACTTTAATAAGTTTTCTACGGCGTCGCTGATTACGCGCTCAACGAATGATATTCAGCAGATTCAAACAACGTCGATAATGCTGCTGAGGCTGGCGTTAATGGCGCCGATTATGGCAATTGGCGGTCTGCAAAAAGCCATGAATAATGCGCCAGATTTAAGCTGGATCATTGCTTTGGCGGTGTTTATTTTGCTCGTAGTTATCGCTACATTATTTACGATTGCTGTGCCTAGGTTTAAGAAATTGCAGACTCTGGTGGATAAACTTAATTTGGTGGCGCGGGAAAATTTGGTTGGGCTGAAAGTTATTCGTGCGTTCCATAACGAGAAGATTGAGCAGAAAAAATTCCAAGAAGCCAATACGGAATTGAATAAGATGAATTTATTTGTGAACCGTTTGATGATGTTGCTTGATCCGATCATGACTTTAGTGATGAACTTTTCGAGTGTGGCAATTGTGTGGTTTGGTGCGCATTTGATAAGCAGCGGTAATTTGCAAATTGGTAATATGATGGCGTTTTTGGAATACGCGATGCAGGTGATAATCTCGTTCTTACTGCTGTCAATGGTGTTTATTATGGTGCCGCGAGCTGCCGTATCGGTACGTCGAGTCGGAGAAGTTTTAGACACTTTGCCGTCAATTACTGACCCGAAGTCGCCGAAAAAATTGCCAAAAGATGCCAAGGGAAAAATTGAGTTTAAGGACGTTACGTTTACTTATCCTGACGCGGATTTACCGGTGCTTTCGGATATTAATTTTGTAGCCGAACCTGGTCAGACAACGGCGTTTATTGGCAGTACTGGTTCGGGAAAATCGACGCTGATAAATTTGATTCCTCGTTTCTATGATGTTTCGGCGGGGCAGATTTTGCTTGATGGCGTTGATATTAGAAATCTGAAATTGGAAGATTTGTCTGGTCAAATTGGTTATGTGCCGCAAAAAGGCGTGCTGTTTAGCGGAACGGTTGCCAGCAATATCAAATACGGTAACGCTGAGGCTAGTGATAAGTTGGTTGAAAAAGCGGCCAAAATTGCCCAAGCGGAAGAATTTATTAGCGAGTTAAAAAATGGTTATAAAAGTGAAATCGCTCAGGGCGGCAGCAATGTTTCTGGCGGTCAACGTCAGCGTTTGTCGATCGCGAGGGCTATTGCGGTTGAACCGAATGTTTACATTTTTGACGATTCGTTTTCGGCGCTTGATTTTAAGACGGACGCGAAGTTACGGGCTGTGCTTGCGAAGGAAACTAAGAATAAAACTGTGTTAATTGTCGGTCAGCGAATTAATACGATTATGAATGCAGATAAAATTATTGTGCTTAATGAGGGAAAAATTGTCGGTCAGGGAACGCATCAGGAATTGATGAAAGATTGTGAAGTTTATCAAGAAATTGCCGCTTCGCAACTCTCGGAAGATGATTTACAGAAAATGTCTATTGCTGCGAAAGGAGTGTTGTAATGTCTAGGCAAACCACGAAAAAACGTCAGCAAGTACGAATGGGCGGCCCGATGGGCGGAATGGGCACTGGCGAAAAGGCTAAAGATTTCAAGGGAACGGTCAAGAAGCTGATCAAATATTTGTCGGATTTTCGATGGCAAATGTTGATGGTGTTGGTTTTTGCAATTGGGAGCACGATTTTTGCGATTGCCAGCCCGAAGATTTTAGGCGGCGCGACGAATCAAATTGTTGATGATTACGCCAATATGAAAGCCTACGAGGCGATTACTAGTAAATTGCCAAAGGGCGTTTCTTTGTCGGCGGGAACTACTGGCGCGGACGTTTTGAACCGATTACCGAATAAGTCGGAGATTGAAAAACAGATTCTGTCAAGTCAACTTGAGTCGATTAAAAAGCTAGATCTTAGTCGGCGTCCAGAATTTCATTTTGACGCTATTTGGCGAATAATTATTTTGCTAGTTGGAATGTATGTGTTGAGTGCAATTTTTCGCTATATTCAAACGTGGATAATGACTCAGGTGACGCAAACCGTAACTTTCAGAATGCGACAACAATTGTCCGAAAAAATAAATCGCTTGCCGTTGAGTTATTTCGATAAGCAAACTTACGGCGAAGTTCTTAGTCGCATAACTAATGACGTCGATACGATTAGCCAAACACTAAATCAGAGTCTGTCGCAAATTTTAACTTCAACGGTTACGGTGCTGGGAATTTTGGTGATGATGCTTTCGATTAGTTGGCAGATGTCGCTAGTTGCGCTACTGGTGCTTCCGTTGGCGGGTGGCGTGATTACGCTGATTGCAAAGAGCTCGCAAAAACAATTCTTACGCCAACAAACGCAGCTTGGCGAACTTAATGGACACATTGAAGAAATGTATGGCGGACATCAAGTGATGCGCGTCTTTAATGGTCAGAAAAAATCGATTGCTAAGTTTTCTAAGATCAATAATCGGCTTCAGGATAGTGCTTGGAAGGCTCAATTCTTTTCTGGATTGATTCATCCGATTATGAATTTCATTGGCAATATTGGCTACGTTGCTATGACAATTTTGGGCGGTTGGCTGGCGGTTAATGGTCGGCTAAAAATCGGCGATATTCAGGCGTTTATTCAGTATGTCGATCAGTTTAATCAGCCGCTGGTTCAGGTTGCTAATATCGCTAATATTTTGCAATCGACAGCTGCTGCCGCCGAGCGAGTGTTTGAGTTTTTGGACGAGCCAGAAGAAGCGGTTGAATCAAACAACTTGGTAAAATTATCCAACGTAAAAGGCGAAGTTGAATTCGACAACGTCGTCTTTGGGTATAAGCCAGACCAAACTATCATCAAAGGTTTGTCGGCGCACATTAAGCCAGGTCAGCGCGTAGCGATTGTTGGTCCGACTGGCGCTGGAAAAACGACGCTGGTTAACTTGCTAATGCGATTTTATGAGATTAATAGCGGTTCGATTAAAATTGACAGCGTGGATATTCGTAAGATGAAACGTAGCGATGTGCGTCAAATGTTTGGTATGGTGCTGCAGGATACGTGGCTGTTTAATGGCACGATTCGTCAGAATTTGATGTATGGCAATCCAAAAGCTACCGAGGAAGAAATGATAAAAACCGCCGAGGAAGCGCATGTTGATCATTTTGTGAGGTCGCTGCCGGGTGGATATGATATGGTTCTTGGTGAGGAGGCTGCTAACATTTCCCAGGGAGAAAAGCAGTTGCTGACAATTGCCAGGGCGATGCTAGAAAAAGCGCCAATGCTGATTCTGGATGAAGCGACAAGCTCGGTCGACACGCGCACCGAAGTCCTTATTCAAAAAGCCATGGAGAAGTTGATGCAGGGAAAAACTAGTTTTGTTATCGCGCACCGTTTGAGCACTATTCGTGACGCTGATTTGATTTTGGTGGTTAAGGACGGGAATATTATCGAGCAGGGCAATCACGAAACTCTGCTGAAACAAAATGGATTTTACGCCGAGCTTTACAATAGTCAGTTTGCTGAGTAATTGACTGCTACTTTTTATATAGTGATATTTTTGTAGCTTTTGGTGTGTGCAAATCGAAATCAATATCAGTTTTCTGGACAATTTCATAATAAGGCGGAACTGATGGGTTTTTCGGAAGTTCAATTATTTTTCCGTCGTTAAATAGTTGTCCTTGTCGGTAGACATTGTGTATAAACGGCACATTTGGCTTTACTTTTCTTAAGCGATATAGCGCTGATTTATGTTGCGTTTCGTTATTTTTAACGACTTCAGGTTGCGTGTGCCATTGCCCCATAATACATAACGTTAATAGGGAATCGTCAATTTTAAGGATATTTTTAGCTAGTTGTTCTTCTCGTTCCTGCGGGCTTGGTGATATGACGGCATCCTTATCTAAATTGTCAAAAAATGTATCAATAAAAACGAGCTCTTTAAGTTGATTTTGCCGTAGAAGAATTGCTATCGTTTTTATCATCTCAAGAGATAGAACGCTTAAGTCAAAAAGGTCTTCATCAACTAAGGAAAAATCGCAAGATCCGGTCTTTACTGAATTGATGAAGTTGGACGCTGCGGGGCTGGCTTCAATAGCTAATCTCTTTATGCCAAGTTTTATAACTAGAGTGTAGATAATATTGGCATTTTCTTTTATGCCGTGAATTTCACCATGAACAATTAGGTTTGACTTTTGTAAGGCAGGTAGCAGGAGATCGAGGTGTTTTATGTCCAGCTGTTTCGGTAAAAATGTTTTGATAATATCGTGATTATTCATAGGTGCTAATTGATAGTTTACTTCATAAAACTGTAAATATATAGGGCTGAGTCGTTAATAAATTTGTTGATATTTGGCGAAGTATTTATAATTAAGTCATGAATATCGCAGACCAACTCCTTGCTAAATACCCAATTATTTCTGACCAAGTCGATATAAAAGAGCTTGGCGCGCTTTTAAGGGAGTTGGAGAATACTTTACGCCGTGGCGCCACTGGAAACATCGTGGAGCTTGGCTGTTATGTTGGCACAACTAGTTTGTTTATTCGCCGACTGCTGGACGCTTATAATTTTACGGGCGAATTTCACGTTTACGATTCGTTTGCGGGATTGCCAGAAAAAACCCAGAAGGATAATAGCGCCGCGGGTGATCAGTTTAAGGCTGGCGAGTTATTAGCGCCGCGTAAGACATTTGTCCAGAATTTTAAGAAAGCGGGGCTGAAGTCGCCGATTATTCATAAAGGTTGGTTTTCCGATTTTACTTCTGATGATGTGCCGGAAAATATTATGTTTGCGTTTTTTGATGGTGATTTTTATGAGTCAATTGTCGATTCTTTTCGGGCTTGTGGAAGTAAATTTAATGAAGACGCGATAATTATTGTCGATGATTACGCAAATGAAGCTCTACCGGGCGCTGCAAAAGCCACTGATGAATGGCTAAGAGTTAACCGACAATTCGCAGTCAGAACCGAGGCCAGTCTGGCAATCATCTCCTCTTGCCCAAAAACATAAACGTGTTACAATTAAAACATCACTAATATAAACAGGGGAGGGTTGTGATGGATGAACCAATTCACATCACGTCTGAAATAGGAAAACTTAAGACCGTTCTATTGCATCGGCCAGGTGAAGAGCTGGAGAATTTGACGCCAGACTATCTGACTGATCTTTTATTTGACGATATTCCATATCTGAAAGTGGCGCAGGCTGAACACGATGCTTTTGCGGAAGTATTGAGAAGTCGTGGAATCGAAGTTTTGTATCTGGATCAATTGGTCGCCGAGGCAATTAACACAGATCAATTGCGCGAACAATTTGTCGATGAAATGTTGGCTGCTTCTAAGCAGGATTCACGCCGCGTTACTCAAACATTGCGTCAATTCTTGTTGGACTTGCCAACTCACGCTATGATTCGCAAGATTATGGCTGGTGTTCGCAAGGATGAAATTACTTTGCCTCCAGATCAGCATCAGCAACTTCATAATATGATCGAGAAAAATCATTATCCGTTCTATCTCGATCCAATGCCAAATCTATACTTTACACGCGACCCAGCTGCCGCAATTGGTAACGGTTTGACAATCAACAAGATGCACTGGACGGCTCGTCGTCGTGAATCGCTATTTATGCGCTACATCATCGACCACCATCCACGTTTTGCTAATCGTGCGCCAGTTTGGTATAACCGCACAGAGAAATTCTCAATGGAAGGCGGCGACGAATTGATATTAAGCGATAAGGTTATGGCAATTGGTGTTTCAGAGCGAACAACTGCTGAGGCAATTGAAAAGATGGCGACCAAATTGTTTGCTGGCTCGAAATTCGAGAAAGTCATCGCTATGGAAATTCCAAAATCTCACGCCTTTATGCACCTTGATACAGTGTTTACAATGATTGATCGTGATAAGTTTACGATTCACCCAGAAATTCGCGACCATGGCGGCAGGATGAATTGTTTCATTTTGGAGAAGGTTGAAGGTCAGCCATTTCCACGAATTACACACGAAACAGATTTGGAGCACGTTTTGAGAGTTGCACTGGGCTTGCCAAGTGTTACGTTGATTGAGTGTGGCGGTGGCGATCCAATTGCTGCTGCTCGTGAGCAATGGAATGACGGTTCAAACACTTTGGCAATTGCGCCGGGTGTTGTGGTGACTTATGACCGCAACTACGTAACTAACCAGAAATTGCGCGAAAACGGTATCGAAGTTATTGAAATTAGTGGTGCTGAGCTTGGACGCGGTCGTGGCGGTCCACGCTGTATGAGTATGCCGCTAGTACGAGAGGATGTATTCTAATGGCTCAGAGTTTGAAAGGACGATCGCTACTGACTTTGAGCGATTATACCGCTGAAGAGATTCGCTTGTTGCTAGATACGGCTCGTGAATATCGCCGATTGAAATATGCTGGTATTCCGCACCGAATCCATGAAGGTAAAAACGTGGCTTTGTTGTTCGAAAAGACTTCAACGCGAACACGCTGCGCATTTACGGTGGCGGCTAATGACCTTGGAATTGCGCCAGAATATCTCGGTAAAGATGATATTCAATTGGGTAAGAAAGAGACAGTTGAAGATACCGCTAAGGTCTTGGGTCGAATGTTTGATGGAATTGAATTCCGCGGCTTTGACCACGCGACTGTTGAGGAATTAGCACGTCACGCTGGCGTTCCAGTATGGAATGGATTGACCGATAAGTTTCATCCAACACAGATTTTGGCTGACTTCATGACAATTGAAGAGTATGTCGGAAAATTGAAGGGAACTAAGTTGGTATTTGTTGGCGATGGTCGCAATAATATGGCAAACTCGTTGATGATTGGTTCAGCTATTATGGGACTTGATTTTCGCATTTTGGCGCCTCGTGAATTGCATCCAGATCAGGCTTTGGTCGATAAGGCAAATCATTTTGCCAGGTCAAGCCACGCACGCATTACTATCACTGATAATTTCGAAGAAGCTTTGCGCGGTGCTGATGTAATTTACACGGACGTTTGGGTTTCAATGGGCGAAGAAGACAAGTTTGCTGAACGCATTAACCAATTGCGACATTTCCAAGTTAATCGCCAGATGATTAATCTGACAGGAAATCCTGAGGTCAAGTTTATGCACTGCTTGCCGGCATTCCACGACGCATTAACGATTACTGGAAAGAAAATCCAGGAAGATTTCGGTTTAGATTCAATGGAAGTGACGGATGAGGTGTTCCGCTCGCCACATTCGATAGTTTTTGATCAAGCGGAAAATCGTATGCATACAATCAAAGCTGTGATGGCTTTGACATTGTAGTTGTTGTCGTAATGAGGAGGTTAAGGAGGCTCCGAGGCAATGGTAGAAAAAATTAAAAAGGCAAAGCAGAAGCTTCGATCACCGTCGGCGTTTACTATTTTGTTTGTCGTGATCATCGTTATGGCGGCATTGACGTGGGTTGTTCCTTCTGGACTATATAAGACAAACGAAGATGGCGATCGTATAGCTAATTCGTATCACGTAGTCGACAAAGATCGAACCGTCACGGAAGAAAAAGACGGTAAAAAGGAAGAGATCAAAAAACACGATCAGCAAGGTTTGTGGGACGTCTTTACTGCACCTATTAAAGGTATGTCAGACAAGCTTGATGTTATCGTCTTCGTGATGGTGCTTGGTGGATTCTTAGGCGTTACTATGAAAACTGGTGCGCTTGACGCTTCTCTTGGCGCACTACTTCGAAAGATGAAGGGCAAGGAAAAGTGGCTCATCCCGATTCTGATGATTTTATTCGCTATCGGCGGTACTACTTACGGTATGCAAGAAGAAACTGTGGCGTTCTACGCGCTCGTCATACCGATGATGATTGCTGCTGGATATAACGCCATGACTGGTGTGATGGTGATTGTGTTGGGTGCCGGTACTGGTGTGCTTGGTTCAACAATCAACCCATTCTCTACTGGTGTTGCAGCAAAAACCGCAGACGTGAAATTGGGTAGCGTTATTCCAATAATGTCTATCATCTTAGTACTTTGTTTGATTGCTGCGATTATCTTTACTATGCGTTACGCCGCAAAAGTTAAGGCCGGCAAGTACAAAGAAGATGTTCGCTATAAGCCAGCTACGGCTGCTCTCGACACGACAAACGTACCAAAATTCACTGGTCCACGAAAAGTCGTTATGTCCGTGTTTGCTATTACGTTTGTGCTAATGATTCTTTCCTTGATTCCATGGGGAAGTTGGAATATCACATTCTTCGCTGATATGTTTGAATGGGCTGCAGGTTTGCCAGTCATTGGCGCGGTACTTGGTGTAGTCCACAGTGCGGCATTTGGTGATTGGTATTTCAATGAAATCACTGCACTATTCCTAATTTCAACAATTGTCATAACCGCAATTTACTACAAAGAATTTAAGAAAGAGGGTGTTTTCCCAGTTGATACATTTATCGACGGTGTGAAAGACATTTTGCCAGTTGCTTTGATTATCGCAGTGGCAACAGGTGTTTCTGTGGTGATGTCTAATGGCGAAATCCAGGACACAATCATCAGCTGGGGTGAATCTCTTCTGAAAGATGCTGGTGGCGGTGTTGTTGGTGTGTTGGCGTATCTATTCTACTTGCCAATGTCATTTATTGTTCCGTCATCATCAGGTTTGGCGGCAGCAACTATGCCGGTTATTGCGCCAATTGCCGACCTGGTTGGCTCAAGCAAAGAAGTTATGGTTGCCGCATTTGCGACAGCGTCTGGCTTGATTAATATGATGGCTCCAACTATCGCGTCATTGATGGGTGGATTGGCCTTGGCTGGCGTTTCATATCGCGACTGGCTAAAACGCTCAGCTCCAATTATGGCGGTATTTGCTATTATCAGCATCACAGTTATTGCAATTTTCGGAGCACTGTAGCCTATGGATAAGAAGCGTACTATTGTAGTAGCGCTCGGTGGTAACGCCCTGCAACGGCAGGGCGAAGCCGCGTCTGAGCAACAGCAACGAGTAGCCGATGAAACCGTTCGACAACTTTTACCGTTAATCCAGGCTGGTCATAACGTAGCAATTGTTCATGGTAATGGTCCTCAGGTTGGTAATATTGTGTTGCACGAAGAGGCGATTAACACGCCAGATGTACCAAGCTTGCCGCTGGAAGATTCTGGCGCCATGAGTCAGGGGTTGATTGGCTTTTGGCTGCAACAGGCTTTTCATGACGCCTTTATGGTTAATCAAATGAACAATCGCGCTGTTAGTGTTATAACTCAAACGATTGTTAGTTTGAGCGATTCAGCATTCCAAAATCCAACCAAGCCAATTGGTCCGTTCTATTCGGAAGACGAGGCAAAAACCGTCGCTAGCGAACGCGGCTACACGGTAAAAGAAGACGCTGGTCGTGGCTGGCGACGCGTCGTTCCTTCGCCAAAACCTCAGACAATTGTTGAGGCGGATGTGATTAAGGCGCTGGTTCATGCTGGCGTGACGGTCGTTTCAACTGGCGGCGGCGGCATTCCTGTTTTGCAAGACGAAACTGGTCAATTAAAGGGCGTCGCTGCGGTCATCGATAAGGACTTCGGTGCAGCAAAATTGGCAGATCTTTTGGACGCTGACACTTTGCTGATTTTGACTTCGGTTGATGCTGCTAAAATTAATTTTGGCAAACCAGATGAGCAATCTCTTGGGGAAGTTTCAATAGAAGAACTTCAAAAGCATATTGACGATGGACAATTTGCGGCAGGTTCGATGTTGCCAAAAACTCAGGCTGCCTTGTCGTTTTTGGATGGAAAGTCGGGGCGTACGGCGATTATTACTTCGCTAGATAAAACCGCTGAAGCCATTAACGGCTCGGCAGGCACGATAGTTAAATCGTAATAAAAATCAAGGAGTTCCTGTGAATGGCGCAGGAGCTTCTTGTATTTATGTATGTTTTATTTTATAATATGAAATTATGTTGCAATATCTTCGTTCGACAAATAGCGATTCAATAATTAGCCCGCAAGAAAATTTGCGGTCTGGTTCGTGGGTGCGTTGCGAAAGACCGAGCGACGAAGAGGTTTCGCAATTGTTGACGCTGGGCTTGGACGAGGATTTGATAAGTGACGCACTTGACCCGCACGAGGTGCCGCGTATTGAGTTTGACGATGAGTGGACTTATTTGATTGCGCGATTGCCAGACACTGACGACGATTTTAACGATTTTACCACGCCGATTTTATTCTGCATTAATAAAGATCATATCGTGACGTTGTCCAGAGATAGTTTGGGGCGATTGTGGCAGCCATTTATTGATAAAGTGCGAATTAGGACGGATCGACAAGTTGAGCTTTTGGTGGCGATGGTTGAGGCAATTTCAACGCAATATCAGCGGCGCGTGGCAACGATTAATCGCCAAATGCGAGCGGCTACAGACAGTATTCATACGCTGAGAGTTAATGACATTGCCACCTTGGCGGAGTATGAGCGCAAATTGAATGATTATCTTGACGCGTTAATTCCGATGAACTGGGCAATTGAGAGACTTTTGGCGACTCAGAAGTTGCGACTGAAAGCTGATGATAAGGAAGACGTTGAGGACATTTCGATTGATTTGGAGCAGGTGATTGCGCGTTGTAAAAGTTTGTTGAGGACGATTACTAATGTGCGCGACAGCTATAGGGCGGTGATGGATACGCGTCTTAATGAGACGATTCGCCTGCTAACCGTAATTACTGTAGCCTTGACTATTCCGACGATGATCGCTGGTTTGTATGGTATGAACGTGCCGGTTCCAGGTGCTGATAATCCATTGATGTTTTGGGCGATTACCGCGATCAGTGTAGTGCTGGCGTTTGTTGTGGGCTATTATTTCCTGCGTCGCCGATAAAGTTTAATTGCAATTCGACAGATTGCTAATATTGCTTGTGTATATTATAATTTTCTTATGATGGTGGGCTATTTTGAACGCAGATCGTTGACTGAAAAGTTGACGCAAGCTCAACGAATGCATAAAAATGGTTGGATTAATTTGACCGGGAGTCTTGATGCTACTCGAGTTTCAAAGGCTTTGTCGCTGTCTGCTAATATTGTTCGCGATGTACTGGACATCCACGAATTGCCTCGAGCAGAATTTTCCGATGGTGTTGAATATATTTTTACGCGTATACCGTTTGGTCAAACTGATTCTGGCAAAACGGCGCCATTTTTGATTGCAATTAGCGGCGGTCATTATATTACAATATCGCCTCATGTTAAATTTTCACCTCTGGAAGTTGGCGATTATTTATTTAGCACAACCGAGCGGCCAGCGGGAGTTTTTGCTGCGAATTTGGCATATATTATTTCTCAATATGAACAGCGCGTGCATTTGTTAACGGAACAAATTAGCGATGCTCGTCGGCGACTAAGCCGTCATGAAGTTGAGAATTCGGATTTTATTAAATTTGTCGCAATTGAAGACACGCTTAATGAATATCGAAGCAGTTTGGAAGGGATGTCCCGCGTTATTACACAACTAATGGAAAACCGTCGCCACTTATTTAAGACCAGAGATCTGGAAGCCTTGGAGGACGTCGATCTACACATCAGGCAAGTTTTAGTGGCGATAAGTTCCAGCACGCACACAATTTCCAGTATCCAAAACGCTTATTCGACGGTTGCTAATAATACGCTAAACCAACGTATGAAGGCGTTGACTGCCATAACAATTCTTCTGGCTATTCCAAATGTTTTTTACGGGATGTATGGAATGAATATCGCGTTACCGTTTCAGGGCGAGCCTTGGGCGTATCCAGTTATCACCAGTTTTACGGTGTTGTTGATTTTACTTGTTATGTTTGTTGCTAAGCGACTCCGCTTATTCTAATATAGATATAATAAGCATTTTCAAAATGTTTTTGCTTGACGTGCCAATAAACGTTTGGTAACATTGTTAGCGTGTCTCGCGCCGAAGCACGCCGAAGCATTAAATTGCTGATATTAAGTGATAAAGGTCGAAGCGCGTGGGGCTGCACATAATAATAAGGAGTGCAAAACACATGCCAATAGCAATCAAATTTGTGCCATCAAGGCGCAAAAAGATCGCGGTGGATGTGGTGCCTGCCGAATGGCAAACATACATAGCACAATAATAAAAAGTAGTGCGGTCGCTCCAACGATAGAATAGGGACGACTATAAACAAATCCCGCTCCAAGGCACCGGAGCGGGATTTTGGTTTGTATGAAAATGTGTTAATCTTTTACTTCAACGCCAGCTTTTTTCAAGGCTTCCTTAACTGATGATTCGATTGAGCCAGAGCTGTCCATCTCAGTGTTTTTTCCATTTATGTAGAAAGTTGGTGTTGCAGCAACGCCGTGCTTGCGGCCGAGAGCCATATCGAAGTCGATTTTATTTTTAACCTTGTTGCTGGCAATATCGGTTTTATATTGATCAATATTAAGCTTCAATTGTTCAGCATAAGATTTAAAAATGTTGTCGCGTTCTGTCGTGTTGGCGTTTTTCCAAGCGTCCTGATTTGCGTATAGAAGCTCATTCATTTCCCAGAATTTACCCTGTAAACCAGCAGCTTCAGCCACGGCAGCGGCAGCGCGTGCGTTAGGGTGTGAGCTAGCAATTGGGAAATTGCGGAAAATTAATCGAACGTGATCTTTATATTTTTTAGCTAGCGCTTCGGCTTTTGGTGCAGCGGTGCCACAGCCAGGGCATTGATAGTCGGCGTATTCGATAATTGTTACTTTGGCGTCTTTGCTACCAATTTCATGATCCGCGATATTGCCATTTCTTGATTCTGCGCTGATAGCCGTGTTCAGCTGATCGTTGTTGATGTCGCTAATGTTTAGTCGATTTTGTGTCGAAATATAAACCATTCCGCCAACAATTGCCACTACAATAATTGCAAAAATTATCCAGCTTTTCTTATTCATTTTACCTCCATTTACTCTAGTAAGTATAGCACGGAATGCGGTACAATAAAACTATGACGATTGTGCTAATTTTTGGATATTTGGTTACTTTGGCTGTTTTGCTGATAGTGCTGGGAGTTCAGCCGAAAACGTCTTCGCATAGCCAATTTGAGCTACGGCGGAGAAGTGGGCTAGGCGATGAAAAGGCCAAGATTCTTTTGCGACAAAGAGAATTTTTACGAGATATTATTTCATTGCAGCGCGCCGTGGCTTCTTTATGTTTGGTAATTTTAAGTGTTATTAGCGTTTATTTGTTCAATTGGGCGGCTGGGCTCATTTTGTCAATTATAATAGCCCTGGAAATCGGAGCTGTCGCGCGAATTGGTTTGTGGCAGAAATACTCACAGCAACTTTATGAAAAATATGAACCGCTAATTTTAACGACAATTGAGCGACATCAAGTAATTTTGTCGCTGATCCGTTCGGTGTCGCCAGTGGTTGGTGATAGTCGGGTGATTGAATCGAAAGAAGAATTGCTGGAAATGGTGGCTCAATCCGGCGGGGCGATTTCATCTTCTGAGAAAAAGCTTATTACTAACGGACTGAAGTTCAACGATATGAAGGTCGAGGAAATTATGACGCCGCGAAGCATGATTGAATCGGTACCCATGAATGAACTTCTCGGGCCGCTAGTGCTTGATGATCTTCATAAAAAAGGGTATAGCAGATTTCCTGTCATTGACGGCGACATCGACCATGTTGTTGGCATGTTGAGAATTCAGGATTTGTTGACGATTGATCGCAAAGCAAAATCTCATCGTGCGGAAACAGTCATGAGCAAAGATGTCTATTATATTCGCGAAAATCAAACTCTACAGCACGCCTTGGCTGCATTTTTGAAAACGCAGCATCACTTGTTTATTGTTGTAAATGAGTTTCGAGAAACAGTTGGTCTACTGAGCTTAGAAGACGTAATTGAAGCGTTATTAGGTCAGAAAATCATTGACGAATATGATGTTTACGGAGATATTCGTAAGGCTGCCACGGCTAATCCGCAGAAAAATAATTTGCCCACAAAAACTCGCCGTGACGTTTAATTCTGGGAATTTGCCCAGATTATGCTATAATAACAGATATGAAAAATAGAATTTTGGCGGTAGAAACTTCTAAAAAAGTTGGTGAAAATATTACAGTTGCGGGCTGGGTTCATTCCAGGCGTGATCATGGCGGATTGATTTTTATTGATTTGCGCGACCACACAGGTTTGGTTCAGTTGGTTATTAACCCTGATAAAAAAGATGCTTTTTCTTTGGCGGAAAGCTTGCGAGATGAGTTTGTGGTTCGTGCTTGTGGTGTGGTTGCAGAGCGTGGTGAAGGTCTGAAAAATCCGAATATCGCCAGTGGCGATGTGGAAATTGTTGTGGATAATTTGGAGATTTTGAACCGAGCTGAAACTTTGCCAATTCAGCCATTTGCCGAGGATAATCAAGCTGGCGAAGAACTAAGATTCAAATATCGTTATCTTGATTTGCGTCGTCCAAAAATGCAAAACATGCTTAAAAAACGCGCCGAAATGTATCGTCGAACCCATGAATATATGGACAATCGAGATTTTATTGAAATTCAAACGCCAATTTTGGCTAACTCAAGTCCTGAGGGTGCGCGTGATTTTCTGATTCCGAGTCGTTTGCAGGAAGGGAAGTTTTACGCCTTGCCACAAGCTCCGCAGCAGTTTAAGCAGTTGCTGATGGTTGGTGGCGTGCCGCGTTATTATCAGTTGGCGGCTTGTTTCCGCGACGAAGATCCGCGAGCAGATCGCTTGTATGGCGAGTTTTATCAGCTTGATTTGGAGATGAGTTTTGCTGAAAATGGCGAAGAAGTTCGCACTGAAGTTGAGCCTTTGATGAAGCAATTGGCAACTGATTTTGCTGGTAAAAAATTGTTGGATTTGAGCGATTTGGCGGTTGGTGATGGCAGTTCAATTCCGCGAATTTCGTATCGCGACGCCATGGAAACTTACGGTTCTGATAAGCCGGATTTGCGATTTGGTATGGAATTGATAGAACTGACGGACGTGTTCTTGGGGACTGAGTTTGGTGTATTTAAAAATGCCGAGTGCATTAAGGCTATTTGTGTAAAAAATGGCGCAAGTTTGAGTCGCAAGCAAATTGACAATTTCACCAACATCGCTAAGACTGAAGGCGCTGGCGGTTTGGCATACATCACGTATCAAGACGGCGAAGCAAAATCTCCAATTGCGAAATTCTTGAGTGAGAAGGAATTATCTGACGTCCAGCAGAAAACTGGTGCGGTTGATGGCGATGCAGTGTTCTTTGGCGCTGATTCTCGCTCGGTTGTTAACGCGGTATTGGGGCGCTTGCGTAATGAATTTGCCTCGCACTTTAATCTTAAAGACCCATCGGTCGTGGCGTTTGCTTGGATTATTGATTTTCCGTTTTACGAATGGGATGAGCGTAGTAAGAAGCTTGACTTTGGACATAATCCGTTCAGTATGCCAAAGGGCGGTTTGCAAGCTCTGGAGTCTGCTGAAACTGACGCCGAAAAATTATCCATTGTTGCTGATCAATTTGATATGGTGATGAATGGCTATGAGATTTGCTCTGGCGGTGTTCGCAATCATAATCCAGCTGTGTTATATAAAGTGTTCGGTTTGCTGGGATTCAGCGAATCTTATGTTGAAGAAAAATTTGGTGCTATGTTGGGCGCTTTCAAATACGGCGCTCCGCCTCACGCAGGATGTGCTTTTGGTGTTGATCGTATTTTGATGGAATTGACTGATGAGCAAAACGTTCGCGAGACTCTAGCGTTTCCGAAGAATGGCTCTGGCGTGGATGTAATGATGAATTCACCATCAGTTGTCGATCCTGCTCAGTTGCGCGAATTGGGTTTGTAGAATATTTGCAATATTGATCTACTGTTTTGGTTGTGCTAGTGTGAGGGTATGAAAAAAGCCGTAATCATCACTGCTGTTTTACTGCTTATAGCAGGCGTTGGTGGTGGAGTATGGCTTAAAAGGCGCTTAGATAATCAAATAGCATTAGTGGCAACTCAAAAACAACAAGAAGAGCAGCCGAAGCAACACAAACCAGCATTTGATAAATACGACAACGGTCCCGCAGATCCTCAAGAAATCCTAGAATTAGTGAATCAGGAACGGGCAAGAATTGGCGTAGCACCATTGGTAATGGACGAGAATGTTCAGAAGAGCGCGCAACTCAAGGCGGACGATATGGAAGCCAAGGGCTACAGGCAACATAATATACCTGGATTAGGTGATATGTACACGCAAGAAATGTATTATCTGATATATCAGCAGGCTAAATGTACTATGAGCGGCGAAAATTGGACTGCGGGAGCAAACATTAGTAGTCGTGGTGCCTTTAACTGGTGGATGAATTCAGAGTCTCACCGTAAAGCAATACAAGATCCTAAGTATACAAAAATTGGAATAGGCGTAGGTCCAAAAAGTCAAGTAGCCGTTCAACACTTCTGTGGATTTAGCCAATAACTAGCATATAGCACAAACCCCAAATCTCCTTATAACAATAAGGAGATTTTTTATGCAAGGAAATGAATCGCTCCGTCAGTACTTTCAGTATCATGTTAACAATCACCCAGATCAAAACACAATAATAATAGACTAAACCCTAATGCCAAGCCACGCCGACAGAATGTCGCCCGCGAAGTAGGCTAATCCTGCTGCAATCGCCCCAAGGAGTAACGTGATGCCTGCAGACCGCCAAGGTGATTGTTTGCTAACTTTGCCCTTGATGAAGCCGATTGCTAAGAACGTTGCCGCAGTTAGCGCCGAGCTAATATAGAATAATACCGCGTTTGGTGCTTTTAAGTTTGCAATTACGTCAATCGAATATGGCAACACTGGTACGCTACCGACCACCACGAAAGCTAAGAATGTTACTGTGCCTATGATCTTTGGGGATGAGCGTTTTTGGCTGTCGCGAACGGACTCTTCGTGTTCAGCGCTGGCCGCCAAATATGCGCTAGAGCCCATTGAAAATCCGTCGGCTATTAAATTAGCAATTCCTAATATAAGAATTACTGAACTGGATATTCCAGCTCCAGCTGAAGCCGCCACGACTGCAAATGTTGTTACTGTGCCGTCAACTGCGCCATAAACAAATTCCGGTATGTATCGTTTGAAAAAATCTCGCATAACCATACCAGTTTATCATATTATTAACGATTAGCGGACATCTCTATTGACAATTTAATAAGCTTATGCTATAGTGAAATAGTTAGATTATCTAATACAAACAATTTAACAAGCATGCTAAAATAAACATAACAAATATAAACTTTTGCAGAAAGGTAAAGCGTGGAAGATATCCAAACAGCCATCGTTTTATTATCAATCATCGTAGGATTGTTGTCGGTTATTATCGTAACGCTACTGGCGGTGGTCATCGCCTTGTTGGTAAGACTTAATGCGGTCATGAAAAGCGTTAGTAAAATTACAACTAACGTAGCTAGTGCGACTGAGTGGTTGTCGCCAACAAAAGTTTTTAGTGAACTATCAGGTTTATTTCGTAAAAAATAATTAAAAAAGGAGTAAATATATGAAAAAAGTTTTAGCAATTATCGGAGCAGTAGCAGCAGGTTTTACAGCTGGAATTTTAACTGCACCAAAGAGCGGCAAGGAAACAAGGAAAGACTTGAAGGATAAAGCTGTAAAAATGAAAGCCGACACTGAAAAAGTAGCTTGCAAAGCGACTGCCGCAGCAAAAGACAGTGTAGACTCATTGAAAGCTGGCTCTCAGAAAGTTGGAGACGCTGTAGTAGAAACCGCAAAAGACGTTAAGGGTAACGTCGAAAAACGTTTCAAGTAATATTTGACTCTATTCAAGAAGACGTGAGATAATGTAAGTGATGAAAAAAGTTACTTTCTATCTCGCGTCTTTTTTGATTGCTTCTAGTTTGTTAGTGACGCCACGGGCAGTTGAGGCTCAGTCTGTCGATGCTACGGCTGATTCTGAGATTATAAAAACGCTTGATCGAAACTGTAGTTCTGTAAGAGTTGCTATTAAAAACATCCACACCAATGACGCTCTAACTAGAGTTAATGTTGGACAGAGATATAATTCTATTTCTACCAAACTTATGGCCAGGCTGAACGGTCGATTGGCAATCAATAAGCTGGACAGCTCAAAGTTGGTGAATATTACTAATGAATTCGAGTCGACGAGGCTTAAGTTCAATAGCAATTACAACGATTACGACACCGCGATGACTGATCTTCAGCGCGCAAATTGCTCTAATAATGTGGCGGACTATTATCAAAAATTGACCGTCGCTCGCGAGGCTCGTAATAAACTTTCTGAGGACGTGAAGATCTTGGACGAATTGTTAGTGAGATATAAAGAAGAAGTGCAAGTTATTAAAAATTCGCTGTCTGGAGGTTCTAATGAATAGGGCTAAGGAATTATTTCGTAGCTATAAATTTGCTACATTTATTGGGCTGACCATTGCAGTTTCGGTTTTACTAGTATCGATTGCGATGTTTATGTATTACAAGACTGACGCTTATCGATTGGATTTGAGTCGCCCAGAATACGCTTCTCGCCGCAACCAAATTAGCAAGGATGCGAATGAAAAAAGTCACGAATTTGACGCGCAAGGCACAGTAAACAAGGATACATTGAAGGAATTTTTGGGAATTTATGATAAAGAAGTAGAGAACGTTAATAAGATCAAAGCGTTTTCTAATGATGTGTTGAGCGATAAAGAATTGGGCTTGTCTAATAATTAATCTTTATCTTCTGGTCATTGAGGTTGGGGTCGGCAGAGTCGCCAAAAGAACTCCTTCGCGATCAAAGTTTTGTAGTAATCGATGTCGCATTTCAGAGGTAACAGACCACTGATCGGATGGCTGAGTTTTTCCGGCAATGATCAATTCTGTTCCTCGTCCAGTAATATCACCAACGGAAACGAATTTAGGCGGATCGATAATTTTCTTTTGCCAAGCCTTTTCTTTAGCCAATTCTTGACCAGTGGCGTTAATGATGTCTGTAACTGCAGAAATGTCAGAACTTGGGTCGATATAAATGCTGAATCGCGACATGCTATAGCCCATAGTTTTATTGATAACGTGCTGGATCGTACCATTTGGAACATAATGAACATTACCCTCGGAATCTCGTATAACAGTAGTGCGAGTACCAACTCTTTCGACGGTTCCAGCAGCTCCCATTACGTCAACGACATCGCCAACACGATATTGATTTTCGGCGATGATGAAAATACCAGACAAGAAGTCCTTAACGAGCGATTGAGCGCCAAATCCTAACGCCACACCGATTATACCAGCACTAGCGAATAGCGGCGATAAATCAAATAGGAATAGTTTATTGGCGACAATTGCGGCGACATAGAAAATTATAATAATTTGCCAGAAACTGCGAGTTAATTGGATGAGAGTTTTTTCGCGCTTTTCTATGTCTTTACGGTGCCAGGAACGATGTTTGGCGGTGGAGCGTATAGAATAATGTATAGTCCAAGATAATAAATATTTCCCCAGAAAATAAACAAAAACAGAGCCAATAATAATGCTGACTGTGTCGATAATGCGTTCACTAATTAGCCAGCCAAGGTTGTTGCCATGCAGCCATTGACCTAACGTAGAAGAATCCAAAAACTGTTTTATAAGCTTATCCATTATTGATTTAGTATAATAGAAAATATGAGTTTTGTCGATCCGAATCAATTTATTATCACTAGAAAACGTAAGAAGTATAAATTCGCTTTATTCCATAATTCGCCTCTATGCTTTGAATTTGACGAGTGGATAGAGCGGAAAGTTGATTGTTTGGAAATCGGTGCTGGAACTGGACTATTCAGCGTGGAGCTTGCACTGCGTCATCCTGAAAAGACGTTTTTAGCAATTGACGTGAAAGGTGATCGATTACAAAAGGGCGCGAAAATTGCTGAAGAAAAAGGGCTGGAGAATGTGTTTTTTGTTCGAGCGCGGGCTGATCAAATAGACCAATTAGTGAAGCAGAGTTCTTTGGAGCAAATTTGGGTAACATTTCCTGATCCGTTCCCAAGGAAGCATAGCGCTGGGCGCCGCTTGACTCATCCTAATTTTTTGAAGAAGTATTCTTCATTGTTGGCACCGGACGGATCTTTGTTGATTAAACACGACGACCACAATTTTTTCTGCTGGAGCTTGGAGCAATTAGTGTCAGAAAAATGGCAAATTAAGGAGCTGAGTTTTGACCTCCACGAATCCGCGCTAAGTGACGAATATAAAATAATGACGACTTATGAACAAAGGTGGATTGGCGAAGGAAAAACTATTAATTTCGTAAGAGTTACGCGCTAATAAACGAAAGGAATATTATGCAATTTAACGATTATTCAACGAAAGCAATTTCTACTTTAACAGATAAAGATTCCCATAAATATGGTGATGTTGACGCGATATTGATGGCACAGATATTGGGCTTAAGTGGCGAATCTGGCGAAGTTATGGAGAAGTTTAAGAAAATTCTGCGTGATAAAAATGGGGAAATTTCAGATGAAGATCGTGACGCGGTAATAAAAGAACTCGGTGACGTGTTATGGTATGTCAATTCTATAGCACATTTGCTTGGTTGTAGCTTGGAAGAAGTGGCTCGCAGAAATAATAATAAACTGCTCAGTCGCCAGAGTCGGGGGAAGATTCACGGCAGCGGCGATGATCGCTAGTTTTTGAATAATTGTTCGCGAATCCACCCGTCGATTGTACCGGCGCCCATACACAGGACGAGCTTTCCAGAGTTCCTTGCCGCGGTTATTTCTTGCCATAAACTGTCATCTAATTCAGCGAAATGAATTTTTTCTTTGTCGATATTTTTGGCAAGTTGTTGCGGCGTTAAAGTTGGCAAATCTGGATTTTCCCTAGTTAAGTAAGTCGCCAGCCAGTAAATTTCATTGGCATCATGGAAAATATCATCAGTGTATTGATCAATTATCTCGTGCTGGCGAACATTTTGGTGTGGCTGATAAACTAGGACTACATCGTTTGACAACTCCTTAGCCATCTGTAGTGTCGCTTGAATTTCAACCGGGTGATGTCCATAGTCAGAGTATAGATTTTCGGCGAGCTTTTCAAAACGTCGTCCTGAGCCGGGGAAGGAGTTTATTGCTTGGTATATTTCTGACTTCTCCGCGTCTACCCCGATATTCTTCAAAGCTTCTATCACCAAAGTAGCGTTTTTTCTGTTGTGTTCGCCAGGCAGAGTAATGTTTTTGTTAGAATCATGCAAGATTGTTAGATTTTTTTCATCAAATATGGCGGAATTTTCTTGCCACGCGATAACTTTTTTAGATTTTTCGCCGAATTCACGGAAGGCGTCTAAGTAAGATTCTTTTGTTGGATATGTGTCTGGATGGTCGTAATCAACAGATGTGATGAGGCTAATTTCTGGAGAAAAATGCAAAAAGTTGCGATCAAATTCATCACACTCGTATACGAAAAATTGGCTATTTTTATCAAACGTTCCACTTGGTCCGAAGCTTAAAGTCGAACCTACAGAATAACTGACAGGAATTTGCAATTGCTCCATTGTCCAGACTAGTAGACTTGTTGTTGTGGTTTTCCCGTGGGTACCAGCGACCGCGATAAGTTTCAGGTTTTTATCGGCGATTATTTGCGCCAGCAATTCGTCGCGCTTGCTGGTTTTTATGCCTAGTTTTCGCGCCAAGACTAATTCTGGGTGATTTTCTGGTAAAGCAGCGGTGTAAATAAACCAATCAAATGGTGATTTATCGTGCTCTGATTGCAAGAACGCGCCAGATTGGTCAAAAGAAATAGGAATTCCGGCTGACTCTAATTCGTTTGTGATAAGACTTGGTGATTTGTCGGAGCCGCAAACACCATACCCGACCCCTAAGGCAATTCTGCTCAGCGGTCCGATGGCAACGCCGCCAATTCCTGAAAAATAAATTCGCATACAAATATTATACCACCGCAGCGGTAGTAATATTCACGTCATTGGGATAATTTGCTATACTAAAACCATAGAGAAGGTGGTGGGATGGCTATAGATAAGAAGAAAACCAAGTTCAGAATTAAGCGGCTCAGTCAGATTAAGACTTGGCAGTTGGTGATTTTATTGATTATGTCTGGTTTTATTTCGGCAACTTTTTTGAGATTGAATAATGTTGGTATGGTCGAGCGACGAGAATCTGTAGAAAATGCAGATAAGGCTGGAGATATAGTCAATCTTCAGCAGCGACTATACGATTTGCAGCGTTATGTATCTACGCATATGAACGCTGATCCGGGGAAGATTGCGCTGGATCATACGTATAAACAGATGTATGACCGGAAGCTGAAAGAGTTCGAGGAGGAGATAAAAAATCAGTCTAACAATGACACTGTGTCGAAGGTTAGGGCTGTCTGTGATGCTAGGGCACAGCAAGGTGGTTACGGTCGATTTACGACACAGGCGGATCCGAGGTACATCAATTGTATTAATGAGGAATGGGCGAAATATCCTGCCGCGAAAGCCACTAACTTGCAGTTTGAAGCGCCTTCAACCGAGCCGTATTATCACACTTTCGTCTCGCCGATATGGTCAGCTGATTACGCGGGGTGGTCTTTGCTGGTGACGATATTTATTGCCATGATTATCGTAATGAGGTTGGTTGTTCTGGGGATGTTAAAGTTGATGCTTAGGCGACGAAATAAGCTTTTTTAGCTTGACAGGGGTGATATAGAGATAGTAATCTATATAGGTATATCATTAATAGGAGGTATATAACCAAATGGCTTATAAACATACCAACTCAAAGGGCATCACATATTACTTGCACAAGACTGACGTAACTTTGCGCGGCGGCAAGACTCAAACTATTTACTTCTTTGCTAAGGTTGAGAAGAATGAAAAGGGTACACCATGTGATCTACCAGAAGATCGTATCGTGAAAGAAAACCCACGCAACGGCTTTTTGACAATTTCTAAGAAAAAATAGTCCTTTGCTTGCACCATAAGCACGTTTGGTGATATAGTAGAACCAAACAAACAGGTGCCATGACTCCTCTGTAAAAAGCAGGGGAGTTTTTGTTGGGATTGATTATTTGTGGATATTGTGGTATAAATTGCTTATGACACAAAAAGAAGGATCATCGGTTGAGGCTAATATAAATTCTGAACTAACTCCTGAACAGGAAGCTGAGCTCGATCATATTGTTGATACTACAGGATGTTCTTACGATGACGCTAGAAGATCGATGGGGCTACCAGTTGAAGATCCGCGTATTATAAAGCAACTTATGAAGAATCTGAGATCTACTAGAGGGATTGGCGAGAAGGCTGTAAAAGGTTTCTTCTGCGGTGACTGTTGTAGGAATATCAATCCTGGAGAGAAGTGTCCGCATGTGAAAATTGGTAGTAGGGGTAAGCGTTACGCCAACGATGATAGCAGATACTAAAGAAAAAGCCCCCTTCTGAATGAAGAGGGATTTTTCTTGGTGGCGGGGGTAGGATTTGAACCTACGACCTTTTGGTTATGAGCCAAACGAGCTACCAGGCTGCTCTACCCCGCGATACCTAGTTATAATATCAGTTTGGCGTAATAATTGCAACACCCTAGTGTTTATGACTATTGCCGCCAAATAGAAAGTTCATCCATTGCTGGAAATTGCTATCCGTTCGCTTCGCGCTCGACGCAAGTTTTTGGGCAGGCGTGGCGCTTTCGAAAGATTGGGTGATGAGCTGTTTTTCTCCGGGTAAGCCTTTTCCTGTGCGCTGTCTAATAGTCAATTCTTGATACTCTTCGCTTTGATAATATTTCGATTCGTATTCCAGCAAGGCGACTTGCAATTTTTCTATTTCCACTTGCTGGCGTTTGTTATCAATAGAGCGTTGCAATTCGTAGTTTTTTTGCATTGATTCAATGGATCCCCAAGCCCAACTCATGGCAATTAAAATCGCAGCAGCAATAACGACATTATTCAGGGTCAAATAGTCGTGCTGTATTCTGTAAATTAATCGTTTGAGTTTTAATTTGTTCATTTTGCAAATTTAATATCTACCACATAACATTGTAGCAGGAATGGTAAAAATATTCATCTTATGATTATCAAGTTCAGAATGTGGTGGGGGCGGCTGGGATCGAACCAGCGACCAATCGGTTATGAGCCGACTGCTCTAACCCCTGAGCTACGCCCCCGTGAGACTTATTATAGCGCATCAGAGGTAATTATAGAAGTTTTCCGGCGGCAATTCGCACGGCTTCTGACCAAGAAGTAAAACAATGCGGCGTGGACGCTAGTTCTTCGCTGGTAATTTTATGCCGAACAGCTAGGGCTAACTCGGCAGCCATATCGCTAGCGTGTGGTCCGACAATCGTTCCGCCTACGACAACTCGCTTCTTGTCAACGATCAATTTCACAAAACCTATTCGCTGGTCGGTAATATTGCTGCGTACGGTAGTCGTGAGCGGAACAATTGCTATTTTTGCGCTTATTCCTTTCGCCTTACAATCGTATTCATTCATTCCAATTTGAGCTATTTCTGGCTGAGTAAATGCAACTTGTAGGCGTGGGGAATCATTGAATTTAATCTTATTATTATGTAGCAAATTATGAGCCGCAATACGACTCTGCGCCAAAGCTGTGTGGGTTTGGATATTGGCGTCAGTTACATTTCCTGCGGCAAAAATATGCCGAGCGGAAGTTTGCAGGTAAGAATTAACCAAAATGCCATTTTCGGTATATTTTACGCCAGCGTTCTCTAAGCCTAAATCCATTGCGGGCAATTGTTGGTCGGCAATTACAATCTCATCAACGCGCACAGATTTTTCTATTCGCCCTTGCAGAAAAGTGACACGTTTTTGTATAGACGATTTTTGAATAGCGATAATCTTAGTACGAGCTAAGATTGAAATATTGCGATTTTTTGCGTCATTCGTAACCAAAGTGCTGACTTCTGGGTCAAATGTTGATAATATTCTGGACGATTTCTCTGCTACGTAAACTTTTGTTCCCAGGGTGGAGAAGATGTGCGCCAATTCTAGTGCCGTAGCTCCCGCGCCAACAATAAACATGGTTTTTGGTGGGCGCTTTAAGCTAAAAATAGTTTTTGGAGTGTGGTAAGAAACGGCGCTTAACCCAGGTATTTCTGGAATTTGCCAATCAGATCCAGTTGCAATGAGAAATTTGCGAGCGGACAAATGTCTGCGATTGATGGCTATTTCATTCGGACTCAAGAAATGTGCATTGCCAGCAAAAACACTAATGCCTTGCTTTTCGTAATAATAGCGATTGCCGCCAGCTCCAGTTCTCTTTACAACTTTGTCTTTCCAGGAGAGCAGAGAGGGGTAATTATACCCAACCGAGTTAGTGCGCAGTCCAAATTTAGCGGCATCTTTTGCTGTTTGATAAACATTAAGAGCGTGAGTTAAGAATCCAGTTGGTACATCTCCCCAGTTTGGTGATTCCCCGCCGAATGTTGATTTTTCTACAACAGCAACTTTTTTTCCGGCATTTGCTAGTATGCTGGCTGCGGGTGAACCGCCAGCGCCACTACCAATTACGATATAGTCATAGTCAAAAGTTGGTTTTTGCGACATCAAATCTCCTAAATTATGGTTTTATAATTTTTATATAAATAAGCCGCGTCGGGATGCAGGGTTTTCATAATACGTTGTGCTTGTCGGCGGATATCGGCAGAGGTTATTTCTGGGTGAGTTTCACACCAATTCATAACGCCCAAAGTGACGGTTTTTGCGATGTCTTGAGCTTGACCCTCTGGCGTACGAACGCTTAGGCAGGTGGCAATTATGGAATTGTGGAGCTTGTCTGGGCTAAACTCCTCTGGCGGTCGTTTTCCCTGTTTGATGACGTCAATTTGACCTGGCTTTACCATAGATTGCCTCCATAGCTAATGACGCCAATAACGCGGTCGACGAATAGGAATGCTGCTAAAATTAATAAGCTGCCGCCGCTGGCGAATTGCAAAAATCTCTTATGATCTTCTCTCCAACGTTGTAAATTAGAGATGCTGCGTCCGCTGCCGATCAAGACGATAACGACAAATAACGGCAGTGTGGACACGATGACGTAGATCGCTATGCTGATGATTTGCAAGAAGGGGTTTGGTAGGGTGATAATAGCCAGGCCGGCGGCGATAATTGGCGCGATGATGAATACAATTTCTGCAATAACGCTAATTATTCCCAGAGCAAGGCTCTCTATGGAATTTTTGGTTTTTTTGGTGCGCTTGTTTAAGTATTCCGCAAAATTACGTGGAAGCCATAACGAAGTTCCTGGTTGTCGTCGAAAGTAAAAAGCCCAAATTGCGATTCCTAAGCCAAACATCATCCCTGAAGAGATGGCGGCAACGAGTTGTTCTGCGCTGGTGACGTGGTGGATGAATAGTGATAAGAAATAGGAAATTGAGCTGATAAGTAACAAGGTAATCGTTGCGACTCCAAGTACAAAACTGTTGCTCATACGAAAAATTTTTCTCTGGGCGGTTTTTTTGCCAATTGAATGCCCGCTAAGTAACGTTAAAACACTGACGCTAAGCTGAAAACTAGCGTGAATAATCGCTGCAAAAATTATGGTGGCCAGTGATGAGATTGTTACGGGGGTCATTTTTGTGTATAAATCCTTCCCTACCAGTGTACCACAAGCGGAATGAAAAGGTAAATAATGACCGAAAAAGGTATTGCTTTTTTGTCAAATTTATGATAGTATAAAGACAGTTAAATAATTAACACAAAAAAGGAAAAAATATGGAAATCAACACCAGTGAATTAGCTGAATTTTTAGAAGTAACCCGAAAAAAGGATTTAGCAACGTGGGAGCGTCAGCGTAATTCATGGGAATTGGATAGTTTTGTGTCGCGACGATTGGCGGCTTTGGATGGCGTTCAATCTGAAGAGCTTGAGCTAATTTAATCCAGTGTTTATAAAAAATTCCCCGTCGTATTGACGAGGAAAGATAATTTCTGGTAGCACCGGGTGGACCCGAACCACCGACCTCAGGCTTATGAGTCCTGCGCTCTAACCAGCTGAGCTACGGTGCCACACTGCATTGATTGTAACAGATAGTATAAAATTTGCCAAATACGTTTTAGGTAAATTGTGAGATAATGGATATGTGAGATATATTATCGCAGTCAGTGGTGGGATTGATTCGGTAGTTTTGCTGGATTTGATGTCGCGAACGGAAAAAGATTTGGTGGTCGCTCATTTTGACCACGGAATTCGTGAGGATTCGGCGAGCGATGCTAGATTTGTCGAGGCTTTAGCTGATAGATATAAAATACAATTTGTTTGTCGGCGTGAAAAACTGGGGGCTGATGCTAGTGAAGAATTGGCGCGCCAAAGACGGTATGAATTTTTGCGTGGCGTGGCGACGGATTTTGATGGCGTGATAGTGACGGCGCATCATCGAGATGACATTATTGAAACTGTAGCGATGAATCTTAAGCGTGGCTCCAGGTGGCGAGGCTTGGCGGGGATGAGCGATAGCCAAATAGTTAGGCCGATGAATGGTTGGACGAAGCAGAGAATTTATGAATATGCGATTCGTCAGAAATTGGAATGGTGTGAAGATGAGACAAATCAAAGTGACTTATACCAAAGGAATAAATTTAGACGCAAGATAAATCGTGAACTTGATGAATACCAGAGGCTTGGAGTGTACGAGGCGTGGCGAAAACAAAGAGAATTAAGAGGGAAAATTGAGCAGGAAATAGAGAAGTTTGATGGAGAAGTGCTTAGTCGATATTTTTTGACGATGATAGATGATAATGTCGCACAAGAATTGCTATATTATTACGTTTTACGACATTATGATGTATCGTTACTGGGTTCTCAATTAGAGCGTATGCTAATTGCTGTAAAAACTGGAAAAGCTGGCTCGTGCTGGCAAGTTGGCGGCGGTATTGTGATGAAATTGGCGCTAAGAAGTGTTATAATAAAGAGAGTTTGATTAGTATAGGCGAAAGGATTAGTTGAGAATGGCTGTTAAGATGCCTCAAAGAAATGGAAAGAATAGAATAAGTCAAATTTTACGATTTGGATTGTTTTGGGCAATTATAATTTTTGTAGCGTTAATTTTTTACGCAACACTCTTCCCTGCGTCAAATCTTAAAGATGTTGCATTATCTGATGTAGTGCGTCGAGCAAATGACGGTAAAATTGCTCAATTGGAGATTCAGGGAAACGATATTAAGATTACTCCGAAAGACCAATCAAAACCTACCGAGCATTCAGTCAAGGAATCTAGTAGCATTTATGAGCAGGGCTTGAATAAGGACGCTAAGGTTGAGGTGAAGGTTATTCCACCATCCACAACCGGAGAAACTATATGGAATCTGGCGGTTATGGTCGTGCCTGTGCTGATTATCGTGGTGTTCTTTATGTTTATGATGCGCCAAGCTCAGGGTCAAAATAATCAAGCGATGGGATTCGGCAAGAGTAAGGCTCGCCTGTATGGACAAGATAAAGAAAAGGTTTTGTTTACGGATATCGCTGGAAATGATAACGCCAAGCAAGATCTGCAGGAAGTTGTTGATTTTCTTAAGCACCCGAAGAAATATAAAGATTTGGGCGCAAAGATTCCAAAAGGCGTATTATTAGTCGGTAATCCTGGTACGGGTAAGACAATGCTAGCCCGAGCCGTCGCTGGCGAGGCTGGTGTGCCATTCTTCTCAATTTCTGGTTCTGAATTCGTGGAAATGTTTGTTGGTGTTGGTGCTAGCCGAGTGCGAGACCTATTTTCTAAGGCTAAGAAAAATGCCCCGTGTATTATCTTTATCGATGAGATTGATGCCGTGGGTCGTAAGCGCGGCTCTGGTATGGGTGGTGGTCATGATGAGCGCGAGCAAACTCTGAACCAGATTTTGGTGGAGATGGATGGTTTTGATGGCGAAACTAATGTTATTGTTTTGGCTGCAACTAACCGTGCGGATGTTTTGGACCCAGCTTTGCTTCGACCTGGACGATTTGACCGACGTGTAACTATTACGCTTCCAGAGCGCAAAGATCGTGAGGCAATTCTGAAGGTTCACTTTAAGAAAAAGCCAACTGACGAAACTGTTGATCTTGATAAATTGGCGGCAAAAACCGCTGGCTCATCTGGTGCGGATTTGGCAAATATGGCCAATGAAGCTGCAATTATTGCTGCTCGTCGCAACAAGAAGAAGATCTCAAATGACGAATTAACTGAGGCGTTTGAGCGTGTGGCAATTGGTCCAGAGCGCAAGACTAAGATAATGAACGATCACGAGAAAGAGTTGACTGCTTATCACGAAGCTGGCCACGCAATTGTTGGTCACGTCTTGCCTGATTCCGACCCAGTCCACAAGGTTACGATTATTCCGCGCGGCGGTACTGGTGGAGTAACATGGTTCTTGCCGCCAGAAGATAAGAGCTACACGAACGTTTACGAGTTTAAAGATATTTTGGCTCGAGCAATGGGCGGACGAATCGCTGAGCAATTGATTTACGGCGATGACGGAATTACTACTGGAGCTGGTTCGGATTTGCGAAAAGCGACTGAAATTGCCCGTGATATGGTGATTGAGCAAGGAATGGGCAAGGGCTTGCGCGATCAGGTGTTCCATGAAGATAACGGCGGCTTGATGTTCGATAAAATGACCAGAGAGCGTCCGTATTCTGATGAGACTGCGAAGATGATTGACGAGGAAGTTGCGCAATTGATTACCGAAGCTAAACATCGTGCAATGTTGGTATTGAAAGAGAATCGTTCGTTCCTTGATAAGTTGGCCGAGGCTCTACTAAAGGAAGAAACTCTGGAAGAATCTGAGGTTGATGAGATTCTTAAAGGCACTAAATTACCAAAAGAAGCTAAACTGCATTCGTAAAATACTATGGGGCGCGTTCGTAGTACGGTCACGAAAATAAATCAGCGGCTTAATGTGAAATTGGCTGCTACGATTCTGGCGGGCTCGACATTGTTGTCGAGCTTGCTGGGGTTTTTTCGTGATCGTCTGCTTAACTCCGCCTACATGCCAAGCGAAAACGGAGCATTGGCGGGATACCCAGTTGGACTAGACGCTTATACGGCAGCTTTCATGGTGCCAGATTTTATGTTTGCAGTGCTGGTTTCTGGTGCGCTTAGTGTGACGTTTATTCCAGTTTTTAATGAGCGCTGGGTCAAGGGCAATAAGCAGTCGGCTTGGCAAATTAGCTCGAGCATGATTAATTTTATGGCGCTAATAACCATGGCGGCGTCGGTGCTGATTATTATTTTCGCTGATCCGTTGATGAAGTATTTAATCGCGCCTGGTCTGAGTGAATCTGGTCATGCTTTGGCGGTTAGTATGATGCAAGTGATTGCGGTTAATCCGTTTATTTTTGCGGTTGCGGCGGTGATTGCTAGTATCCAGCAAGCGGTTGGGCGATTTATGTTCTGTGCGCTGGCACCAATGTTATACAACGTCGGTATTATTATCGGTACGGTGTGGTTTACTGGTGGCGTCAATTTATTCGGCTGGCAGATTTTTGACGGCGGCATTATGGGTGTGGCGTTGGGTGTGGTTTTGGGCTCGTTCCTGCAATTGATCGTCAGCGCAGTCGGTTTGGCTGGGCTTGGTTTTGATTACAATTTCAAAATTTATTGGCGAAATAAGGGTTTTAGAAAAGTCCTATCTTTGCTGCCAGCACGTTCGGTTGATCAGGGTATGGATTATGTAGTTAGTTTGGTCGAGGTCAATTTAGCTTCGCGCTTAGCCGATGGAACGGTTAGGGCGTACCAGCAGGCCTTAACTCTTCATATGATGCCGATCAATCTTATTGGTGTGGCGATTTCAAATGCCGCCTTTCCGCAATTAACTGAGCATTTGGGTGAAGGTCGAAATGATCTATTTCAAAAAGACCTGCGTTCCCTGCTGAGAATTATTTTTTGGATGGCACTTCCGGTGTCAGTGGTGATTTTCTTTACCAGGGGATACGTTGTGCATTTTATTCGCAATGGTGGCAATCAACTGATCGCGGGAATTTTGGGCTGTCTGGTCGTGGCGATTTTGTTCCGAACTATTTACCATATGGCCGCGCGAGCATTTTACGCCCGCCAAGATACGAAAACTCCGCTGTATATTTCAATTTTCTCGATTACTTTGAATATTATTTTAGCAATTGTTCTATCGATGGTCTTGAAAATGGGCGCGTATGGATTGGCTTGGGCCCAATCAACAGTGGCGGTTTTGGAAGTGGTTGTGCTTTTAGCGGTTATGAATCGTCAAATGCCAAAATTATTCGACATGACGTTCGTACGAGCGATTTTTAAGATGATAATTGCTGGAACTATTACGGGTGTGGTTTGTTATATCGCCGTGCTAATTATGCCGTTTCGTTATCATGACGACAGCTTTTTTAGCGCTTTTCCGAAATTTGTTATCATTTCATTGGTTAGTTTTGGCTCGTATGCCGCGGCTTCAAAGTGGCTAAAATTGCCAGAAATTGACCCGATTCTTGCACGATTGAAAAAAGTGTTATTTGGACGATTGGAGTTTAAGGGCTAATGGAAAATATTCGGAATTTTTGTATTATTGCTCACATTGATCACGGCAAGTCTACGCTGGCCGATCGAATGATGGAGATGACTGGGACGGTAGAAAAGCGCGAAATGAAATCGCAGTTGCTGGACTCGATGGATTTGGAGCGGGAAAAAGGCATTACTATTAAGTTGGCGCCGGTGCGAATGCGATATAAAAATGTCGATCTGAATTTGATTGACACTCCGGGGCATGTCGATTTTAGCTATGAAGTTTCGCGTAGTTTGCAGGCTTGCGAGGGCGCGATATTAGTGGTTGATGCCAGCCAGGGAATTCAGGCGCAAACACTATCGAACGTTTACTTGGCGATGGAGCAGGATTTGACGATTATTCCGGTTCTGAATAAGGTTGATCTTCCGGCCGCCGACATACCGCGCGTATCCAGGCAAGTTATTAATTTGTTGGGCTGCGATGAGAGCGAGATTATTCATATTTCTGCTAAAACTGGTCAAAACGTAGATAAGGTTTTGGATGCGGTTGTTGATAAAATTCCAGCACCAACTGGCGAGGTTGATGATCCGACTAGGGCACTGATTTTTGATAGCTATTATGACGATTATCGCGGCGTGATTTTATACGTGCGGGTGGTTGATGGGCGAATTAAAAAGGGCGAGTCTATCCGAATGATGGCGACTGGCGCAAATGGACTAGCTTTGGAGGTCGGGCATCTTAATCCAGCCATGCAACCCGACCCTTCGCTTGAAACTGGCGAAATTGGCTATATTGTGACAAACCTAAAAACGACACGCGAGGCGCGGGTTGGCGATACGGTAACACTGGGGAGATATTTTAATTAAGATTAAAAAGGGAAACCACGAATCTACAAACAATAAGCTTAACTGAATTTTTTTGGCGTTGGTTCGTAGTATTGACGCGTATGATTGCTGAAATCAGTTTCCTTACCAGATTTGGCATAGCATTTATTCGACAAAACTCATTAAGTCTCTTAATAAAGAAATCAAACGTCAAACGAAATAGAAGGTTCTTTTTCCTAACGAGGAGGCTCTGGAACGTTACTTAGTTACTTTGTTTGAAGACTCTAAGAGTGTTTACACAAAATTATTGACAGCATCTTTTCCTTTATAATATAATAAAACCTCATGAGGTATTATATGTCTAAACAAAAAATTAATCGCTTTGTCGGATCTATTGGAGCTTTTATTGGGATCCTTGTCTTTATTGCATATATTCCACAAATTATCGCTAACCTACAAGGAGAAAAAGCTCAACCATTCCAACCACTATTCGCAGCAGTTTCTTGTTTAATTTGGGTAATCTATGGTTGGACAAAAGAACCTAAAAAAGACTGGATCCTCATCATTCCCAATGCAGCGGGAGTGATATTAGGCGGTTTAACTTTTATTACTTCTTTATAAAAGTTATATAAACAAAACCAGCAACTTCATAAAAAAGTTGCTGGTAGAGATTTTGGACTAGCAGGGAGCGATTTACTGTGCGTTTATACAAGAACGCTGAACTGATATAATAATACATAGTTATGACTGAAAAAATTACCGTCCAACCACTTCCAGGTTATAAAGAAGTTAAGCCGTTTGTTTATGCGGGTTTTTTCCCGGTATCCAATGAAGACTATAACGACCTGAAAGAGGCAATTGAAAAGTTGAGCCTGAGCGATTCGGCGCTGCAATTCGAGCCGGAGAATTCGCCGGTTTTGGGCTATGGTGTGCGAATTGGATTTTTGGGTCTGCTTCATATGGACATCATTCGCGAGCGATTGGAGCGTGAGTATAATTTGGATTTAATTGTGACCAATCCGAGTACTGATTATCAAGTTGGTCTGACGAATGGCGAGGAGCTGGATATCAAATCCGCCAGTGAATTGCCCGACCCGGCGCAGATAAAAGAGATTCGCGAGCCGTGGATTGACGGTGAAATTGTTGTGCCACAGGATTACATCGGTGCGGTGATTCAGTTGATCGTGAGTAAGCGTGGTCGCCAGAAAAACCTGAGTTACATTGACGAGCGGGCGCTGATTTCATTTGCGGCGCCACTCGCGAATTTATTGACGGATTTTTATGACCAATTGAAATCTATTACCAGCGGCTACGGTTCGTTTAATTATGAATTGTCGGATTATCAAGTGGAAGATTTGGTGCGCGTCGATTTTTATGTAGCGGGCGAAATGGTTGATTCGTTGAGCGTAATGTGTCATCGGTCGGAATCACAGCATTTGGGGCGTGAGATTGTTAAGAAATTGAAGGAAGTCGTGCCACGTCAGAGTTTTGAGGTTTCATTGCAAGCGGCAATTGGCGGTAAATTTATTGCCAGGGAAAATATCGGCGCTTATCGAAAAGACGTTACGGGCTATCTTTACGGCGGCGATGTCAGTCGTAAAAAGAAGCTTCTTGCCAAGCAGGCGCGCGGTAAAAAACGAATGAAACGCTTTGGTAAAGTCGACATACCGAGCGAAGCATTTATGGTGATGCTAAAAAGGGATTAGTCATGAAAAAACCTATTGTTTATATTGATATGGATGGCGTTTTGGCGGATTTCAAATCTGCTTTAACGAAGATATCGTCCGAGTTGATTGATGAGTTTGCTGGCCAGCACGATAATATTCCAGGAATTTTTTCTTTGATGGATCCAGTGCCTGGAGCTATTGAGGCGGTTTACGCCCTGAAAGACAAATATGATTTATATATTTTATCTTCTTCTCCATGGGAAAATCCGACGGCTTTGGGCGATAAGTTGGCGTGGGTGAAAAAGTATTTTGGCGGCGAAGGTTCGGATAATGTTTTCTTCCGTAAGGTTATTTTTTCGTCAGCAAAGAATTTGAGTCGAGGCGATATTTTGATTGACGATCGGACGGCGAATGGTGCGGGCGAGTTTCCTGGTCGGCTTATTCGTTTTGGAAGTTCTGAATTTCCCAATTGGCAATCTGTACTTGATGAGTTATTATAGATAAATATTATGCCAAGTATTGAAGATCTTATTACAAATTATCAGCCAACTGAATCGACAATTGAGTTGGTTAAAAGTACGAAAATTGCGCTGCTTGCGGGAATTTCTGGTGCGGGCAAAGACACGATAAAAAAACAATTACTGAAGTCTCCGGAGTTTCGCGATATTGTTTCTCACACTACGCGCGCGCCACGCACAAATAATGGATGTGCCGAGCAAGATGGAATTGATTATCACTTTATTGATTCGCAAACTGCCGAAAATATGCTACAAAATAATGAATTTATTGAGGCAAAATTTGTTCACAGTACAGTTTATGGAACGTCAGTGGCTGAGCTGAAATTAGCGCATGACCAGAACCGCGTGGCAATTACTGACATTGACGTTCAGGGCGTGGAGGAATATGAGCGACTGGCGCCAGATAGCATTGCGATTTTCATTGTGCCGCCAAATAGCCAAACTTGGATTGAGCGATTGAAAAAGCGTTACGCAACCGAAGAAGATTTTCAAGCGGAGTGGCCAAAGCGTCACGCCTCGGCGGTAAAAGAGTTGGCTTACGCGCTTGAAGTTCCGTATTATCATGTTATTATCAATGACGATTTGGAGCGAGCAATTCGAGTGACCGAGGAAATTATTTTGCGCGGCGACGTGTTTAAGCGTCAAGATGACGAGGCGCGTTTGGTAGCTCGAAATCTCCTCAATGATATAATTAATCTATGAGTTCAGTAAAAACTCCAAAAAAAATAGCAGCCAGACAAGATCGTTCCTCGAAGACCTTGACTACATTGTTAGACCAATCCTTTTTTATCTTTGCAGGTTTGGCGTCGTTTTGGTTGGCGTGGTTAGTGCTTAGAGAAGGTTGGGTGACGGGCGGTTGGTGGCTGGTTGGCTTGTTCTTTGTTGTGTGGATAATTGTGGCGTATTTGGCGCTGCCTAGGCTTCATCGAATTTTGAGCAATATGTACGTACCGAATTATTTTATCGGTAGAACGCGAACGGCGGACGGAGTATTGAGTGACCCTGTCAATTTGAGCGTGCGCGGCTCGGAAGAAAAGCTCCATAAGGCAATGACTGAGGCTGGCTGGGTTTTGGCGGATGACATAACTCCAAGATCAGCTTGGAAAATGGTGCTTACCGTGCTGAGTGGTCGTAGTTATCCAAATGCACCGGTGTCGCCCGCATTTTTATTTGGCAGACGGCAGGACTTTGCTTATCAGCAGGAAGTTGACGGCAATCCAAGGCGTCGTCATCATGTTAGGTTTTGGCGATGTCCAACTGGCTGGCTTCTTCCTGGCGGTCATCGAGTTGATTGGTTGGCGGCTGGTACATACGATAAGAGTGTTGGCTTTTCTTTGTTTACTTTCCAGTTCACGCATAAAATTGACGAGAATATTGATATTGAACGAGATTATATCATTGAGTCGGTTAAAAGTAACAATAAAAATGTTAGAGTGACGATATTAAAGGATTTTTCAACGGGCTATCATTCGCGCAACGGTCTTGGAGATTCCATTCGCACTGATGGCGATTTGCCAATTTTGGGAGTTGGTCGGATAAAGGCTGACGATAATGTCGCGGCTTCAACGCGGCTCGGAGTGATTATGGATGGTACAATTTATGATCGTCATCCGCGAAATCACGAAACTTTATTGGAAGAGCTTTGGAGTCGCCGACCACCGCAGATTTTAATTGGCGGCGGATTGATGATTCTGGCGTCGTTATTCACAATTGGGCAAATGTTGGTGGACTTTTCTAGCTGGCCGACGACTTTGGTGCAAGTTGCGAATATTGATGGAATTGATATAAATGCTGCGAATACCATGTTGTCAATGATGGCTGGCTTTAATGTTCTGCTGGTCGTGGCGGAAATCGTGCTGGTTGGGCTGTTGCTTCGAGGGAGTAGTCGGGCGCGAATCTCGCTACTTTCTGTGGCGACACTAGCCATTGTCACCGAATCTTTATCCGTGACAATTGGGCGAATTAATGCGTCGATTATGCTGCTTTTGATCTCGATTGGCGTGCATATTATGATCATGATGTTGTTCTCTTCAGATGCGGCGCGCTACTTTACGGAAAGACGATAAGGCTTGGCACTCTGCTTGTATGAGTGCTAGATTTGCGATATAATTGGACTATGACCGAACGTCAACAAGCAATCCTTGTCGCTATTATCGAGCAATACGCTGAAATTGCGGCGCCAGTTGGTAGTGTAACGCTAGCCAAACTGTTTGGCGTGAGCAGCGCCACGATTCGCAGTGAAATGGCAAAACTTGAGGAGATGGGATTTATTGAGGCGCCCCACACGAGCGCAGGTCGAATTCCGACGGACAAGGGATATCGTTTTTATGTCAATGGAATCACGGCAGCGCAAATGACGGAATTGCCGAGCGGTATTGATAGTAGTACGAAAGCAATTGAGGCGCACGTCAATTCAAATGTTGATACTTCAGACAAAGCGATTCGTCGAGCGGTTGATGGTTTGGTGGAAATGACTGGCAATTTTGGTTTTGCGTCGTTTGGTTCGAGTTTGTATATGAACGGAATGACTCAGTTATTCAGTCAGCCAGAGTTTGGTGATGGCGATCACGTCCAGGCGGTTGCTAAATTGATTGACAATATCGAACCGTGGCTGCGTGAAGCGGCGCCGGATGAGCCGTTAAATGTGTTTATTGGTAGCGAAAACCCAATCGGTAAAAGCAGCGGTGCTACGTTAATTATAAGTAAATTTAAGTCATCGTCTGGTGGCGATAATTACATCGGTGTGATTGGTCCGACGCGACAAAATTATCGTCGAACGATGGAGCTGGTGCGTCGTACGGGCGCGATGCTAGAGGAGGTATTGTAATGGCTGAATGGATTGGTGGACTACTGAGCGGCTTGCCAACGTGGCTAGTAGTGATTATTTTGATTATTATTTTCATGGCTATGGTAGTGCTTTTTCCCTGTACGTATGGCGACGAGCCGTTTTGGCCGTTTAAAAGGAGGAAAAAATGACGAAGAATAAAAAAGTTGAAGATTTAGAGAAAGAAGTTGCTGAGCTGACGTCGGACCTGCAGCGAACTCGAGCGGATTTTGAGAATTATCGTAAGCGTGTGGAGGCGGAGAAACAATCAGCGCATGAGATGGGTCAAACTAAGTCGGTGATGAAATTGTTGCCAGTCATTGATACGATTGAGCGAGCTGTCGCCAACGTCCCAGAGGAACTTCAAGATAATGCGTGGGTTAAGGGTGTGGCTGGTCTGAGCAAGCAGCTTGACAAGCAATTGAAGGAGATTGGTTTGGAGAAAATTGACGCTAAACCCGGAACTCTGTTTAATCCGGAATTTCATCAGGCTGTTCAATTTGACGAATCGACGGATGGCGATAAGGAAGTTATTGCCGAGGAACTTCGCGCTGGCTATACTTTGAACGGCTCAGTTATTCGCGACGCAATGGTAAAAGTCACTCGTCAGTAATATGATTGCGAAAAAACAGCTATTAGCACTCTTGACATGAGAGTGCTAATTATTTATACTGAGATAGTTGGCACTCGCCACGAAAGAGTGCTAGAATGAATATAAGATATAGACCAGATGTGATCATAACAGAAAGGGGAATCATATGGGTAAAATTATTGGTATAGACCTTGGTACAACTAACAGTGCGTTTGCGTATATGTTAGCTGGAAAACCAGAGGTTATTTCTAATGCCGAAGGTAATCGCACTACACCATCTGTAGTTGCGGTTAATAAAAAGGGCGAACGACTTGTCGGTCAAGTTGCTCAGCGTCAGCGTGTAACAAATCCAAAAAACACGATTTACGGCGTTAAGCGTTTGATTGGTCGTAAGTTTGACGACAAGGAAGTACAAAAAGACTTGGATATCATGCCGTACAAGATTGTTAAAAAAGGTACTGGCGTGGCGGTCGAGATGGGTGATAAGGAATATACGCCAGAAGAAGTTTCAGCAATGATTCTTAGTAAAATCAAGGCTGACGCCGAAGCTTTCTTGGGTGAAAAAGTGACGGAAGCAGTGATTACGGTGCCGGCTTACTTTGACGATTCACAGCGCCAAGCGACTAAGGACGCTGGTAAAATTGCTGGATTGGAAGTTAAGCGTATTATTAACGAACCAACAGCTGCGGCTTTGGCGTACGGTCTGGAGAAAGGCAAAAACGACGAAACTATTGTGGTGTTTGACCTTGGTGGCGGTACGTTTGACGTGTCGGTGCTGGAACTGGGTGACGGCGTATTTGAAGTTAAGGCAACTAATGGTGATACACACCTTGGTGGTGAGGATTTCGACAACGCTATTGTTAACTACTTCTTGGACGACTTCAAATCAAAGGAGGGAATTGATCTTCGTAAAGATAATGCAGCGATGCAGCGCTTGAAGGATGAGGCCGAAAAAGCGAAGAAAGAATTGTCGACGGTTACTGAATATGAAGTCAACATTCCATTTATCACTGCTGATGCTGATGGTCCAAAGCACTTTGAGATGAGCTTGAGTCGCGCTAAGTTGGAAGATTTGGTTAAGGACCTATTGGATCGCTTGGACGGTCCAGTAGAAAAGGCTTTGAAGGACGCCAAACTTTCTAAATCCGACATTAACAATGTAGTTATGGTTGGTGGAATGACTCGTATGCCAGCTGTGGTCGAGCGTGTAAAGAATTTCTTTGGAAAAGATCCAATGCAAGGTGTGAACCCAGATGAGGTTGTGGCTGTTGGTGCTGCAATTCAAGGTGGCGTCTTAGCTGGTGATGTTAAGGATGTGTTGCTTCTGGACGTGACTCCGCTTTCTCTTGGAATTGAGACGATGGGCGGTGTGTCGACGAAGTTGATTGATCGAAATACGACGATTCCAACAAGTAAGAGCGAAGTTTTCTCGACAGCTGCTGATAACCAGCCTCAGGTGGAAATTCACGTTCTTCAGGGTGAGCGCGAGTTTGCTAATGATAATAAGAGTTTGGGTCGTTTTGTGCTTGATGGTATTGCGCCAGCACCACGCGGTGTACCTCAAATTGAAGTGACCTTTAATATTGACGCCAACGGTATTCTTAACGTTACGGCTAAAGACAAGGGAACTGGCAAGGAGCAATCAATCACTATCCAAAACTCTGGCAATATGAGTAAGGAAGATATTGAGAAGGCACAAAAAGAAGCCGAACTTCACGCGGACGAAGACAAGAAAAAGCGCGAAACTGTCGATACGAAGAATCAGCTTGAAAACGCTATTTATCAGGCAAAGAAAATGCCGGACGAATTCAAGGATAAGATTTCTGACGATGATAAGCAAGCGATTGAAAAGGCGGTCGAAGAGGCTGAAAAGCACAAAGATTCTGAAGATAAGGACGAATTGGATGCTGCAATTAAAGCCTTGAACGACGCGATTATGCCAATCGGGGCTAAGATGTACCAGCAAGCCGCTGAGGACAAAAAGGCTGATGAGTCTAAGGATGACAAAAAGTCTGACAAGGACGAGCCGGTCGAAGGCGAAATTGTCGACGAGAAATAGCCGGTGCTACTAAACGACTTGAGAGGTCTTAGATACTAATATCGTCAGGGGCTACTCTAGTGTGAGCAGCCCCTCTTTAATGAGGATAAACTTATTGACTATTTTTACAAAATATGATATTATATAAACTGCAATGACAAAAGGTATAATTGAATCATATTTAGATGAGTCTCGCCTTCAGAAGAGAGTGCCGGAATATATTCGCATTTTTATGGGTGCGGATGCTCTGACCGCAAGTCTTTACGATGATAAAAATCCGGCTTTAGATAGATCTCAGAGGGATTTTACAATGATTGAGCCGAGCGAATCTTCCGTATTTTTGCAAAACGAAGAGACTCATAGTACTCCGTCTTTTTATGAAATAGAGAAGTCTGCGGGTACTGAGTTGGCTGGGATGGATGAGTATGGGAGTATTACTGTAGTATCTGGTGAAAAGAAGAAGATTGCCACTTATGGGTTAGGGGGTTGTATGGCTGTGGCTGTGATTTCTGAATTTGCCGACGGTACGAAGCGAGGGTATATACAGCACTATTCTCCGTTAGGAGATCAATTGAGTGGTTTAGTTTTACGTAGAGAAATGGGGGGGGTAGAACAGCAGTCGCCGGTTAGTTGCAAGATGGTTATTATGACTCCTGGCGAATACTGCAAAGACCCTGATGGTAAATGGATAATGACGCCAATATCTCAGGAGCGTGTTGATAACTTGATTGTAGAAAGCGGTATAAACAATGATAAAGATATAAAAGTCTATCCTTATAATACAACCCAGTCTTATCAAGATAGGCACAGACAGGGTAGTCTCATGATAGAATTCAGCTCTGATGGTGAAACAAAAATCTATACAGAAATGTTACCTGTCAAGTTTGATGAGGAGCTGTGAAGCCCGAGTCTGATAAAGACGAGCCAGTCGAAGGTGAAATTGTCGACGAGAAATAAACTCAACGTATTTACAAAGAAGGCTGCTCGATAAAAAGAGCGGCCTTTTTTGGACTTAGCACTCTTGCACTGAGAGTGCTAAACGCGTATAATATATAAGGTATGAGCAAGCGTGATTATTATGAAATATTGGGCGTTCCAAAGACCGCTTCTGAAGATGAGATAAAAAAGGCTTTTCGTAAATTAGCAATTAAATATCACCCTGATAAGCAGGGCGGCGATGAGGCTAAGTTTAAGGAAATTAATGAAGCCTATGAAGTTCTGAAAGACAAACAGAAGCGACAGCGTTATGATCAATTTGGTCATGCTGGCGTTGGTGGCGCGTCTGGTGGCGGTTTTTCTGGCAATCCGTTTGAAGGATTTGGTGGATTCGGCGGTCAAAACGTTCACTTTGATTTTGGTGATGGTGGACTAGGTGATATTTTTAGCCAATTCTTCGGTGGCGCAACTGGCGGCTCTGGGAATGGTAGTTCGCGTGGGCGTGATGTTGAAACTAGCGTAACACTAAGCTTTGAGGATGCAGTATTTGGTGTAGAAAAGAAAATTAGTTTAATGCTGGATGTTGAATGTGAGCATTGCCATGGCGATGGCGCCGAGCCAGGGTTTGGAATGAAAACGTGTCCAACTTGTAAGGGCGCGGGTCAGCAAACTCGAACGATGAATTCGCTGTTTGGACAAATTCAGCAGGCGGTTGTTTGCGAAACTTGTCACGGCAAGGGGAAAGTTCCTGAAAAAGAATGTTCAGTTTGTCGAGGAAAAGGCACGACTCGCCAAAATCAGGATATCACTATTAAAATTCCGGCAGGGATTGATGATGGCGCGACAATTCGTCTGCGCGATCGCGGCGAAGCAGTTGCTGGTGGTAGTAGAGGTGATCTGTATGTCCACATTCGCGTTAAGGCGCATAAAAAATTCACTCGTGAAGGCAATATTATTCTTAGCGAAGAACATATTTCTATGGTTGATGCGGCACTGGGAACGGAGATTGATGTAGAGACTGTGGACGGCGTAATAACGATGAAAATTCCAGCGGGAACTCAGAGCGGCACCGACTTCAAGTTGTCGGGTCATGGCGTGCCACATTTGCACAGCGAATCTCGTGGTCCGCATATTGTGGGTGTTATTGTTGATACGCCAACCAAATTGACCAAGAAGCAGAAGGAGCTTTTGGAGCAATTTAAGGGTGCGAAAAAACGAGGACTGTTCTCTTAATATATTTGTCGAGAAAAAATCCTGTGCTATACTGAAGCTAACATAAGAGGGATTGAAGGCATGGGATTAATTTTTCTGATAATAGTTATTATTGTAGTAATTAAGCTAATAAAATTATTACAGAGAGGTAATAGCCAGCCGTCTAATTATTCCGAAGATTATCGGCAGGGATATTGGGATGGCGTGCGTGATGCACAAAATGGATGCGCCAAAATTGAGAATGACAACGGTCAAGTGAGGCTTATTACCGAGAATCAAAGCGCCGCTTCGCGGTTTGCGAATACGCCGTTAAATGTCAGTAAAAATGAGAATCTAGATAATATAATTCCTACTAGTGTTTCCATGGCTGAAGAGAGAGTAAATACGGTTGCTGTGCCTGTTGAGAATAATATTGAACGAACATCACATATTGATGACAAGGAAAAGGAGAGGGGTCGTAAGACTACAATTAATATAGCGCTATATACGGCATCGCTACTTCTGACTGCGGGAATATTGCTTCTGGCTCAGGCAATTAATCTATCTATCCAACTTAGGTTTGGGTTGGTGTGGCTGTTTATTTTTATTTATTATATTATTGGTCAGATATTGTATGCTCGCTTGCCGATATTGAAATCTGCGTCGACAGCGCTTATTGGTACGGCCTTGGCAGCTGTACCGATTGGCGGTTGGATTATGAATTTGCTTTTAGGTATTGACCCTGCATGGTGCTGGCTTATTACCTCTGTAATTGGTGCTGTTTTGTGTGTTGATGCTACGGTGAGATTAAATAGTCGACCCCTTGCTTATATGTCGCTACTATCGATGTTTACGATGACGACTAGTTTGCCGGCTGTTGTGCATGCGCAGCTGGTCTGGTATTACGTTGTAATGCTGCTATTTGGATGCTTAATGACTGTGGCTGCATATTTTTCTAGTCGCTTTCCTCGTCAGTTTGTCGAACCGTTAAACGTTGTAAATCCGTTTATCGTGCCGATGACGATGTTTATCGCGCTTAGCTCGTCGGCATATATGGGTGCATTAGATATTAGTGTACTGTTATTTGCTAGCGTTGCATATTACTTTACGGTTGCTCTTGTTGAGAAGTCTAAAAAGATGCGTACTTATGAATTGACAACAGCTCGCTTATTGTTAATGGTGATGGCTACTAGTTTCGCAATGTATTTATCTGACGATAATCAGTTGGTTGTAAGCGTGATTCTAGGGTTAGTGGCACTGGGAAATATAATCTGGTCCGCTGTATCAATGTACGTTCAGAAACAGTACGATAGACATCATGAAATAGTATTGTGGGCTAGTTTTGCTGTGTCACTAAGTGCTCTGTTTGGCGTGATCGGTTCTGGAGATTCGCTACGAATGACGGTTGCCTTTACCTTTATTAGTTTTATTTCAGCGATTAGTCTTGCAATTCTTTTTTTGTTACGTCGTGCCCGCTTCGGTATTATGGTTGTGATATCTGGGATTCTATTGGTGCCGATTGGTATAACACTATTCAATATCGATATAGCTATAGCACCACGCGTACAGTATCTAATTTTTCTATTCATGACGCCACTGCCAGTTATTTGCCGATTGCTAATTTTGAAGCGTCCGAATATTAGTAAAAGTCAGGCTGCTTTAGTGTATGGCGCTGCGTCAACTTGGCTATTAATGGCAATGTTTACTTCAGCGATGATAGCCACTTATGCGACAGAGGAAGCCCTGATGTGTCTATCGGGCGCGATAGCTATCGGTGCTGGCATTATGAGTGTGGCTGTATGGCGCGAAAAAGTTTATGAGTTTGTAGTCGGAGTCCATGCTTCTTTAATGTTGTCAGTATTTTTGCTAGCTTTAGGTTTGGCGGTGTCTGGTGAAAATATCTCTATTCTAATGGCATGGATAAATGTGTCGTCGCTATTAATAGTAGAATGGCTTTATCGTCGTCATGGCAACACAGCCGTCAAAAGTCGTGAGTTATTATTACATTCTATCGTTGGTGTGGCTGTGCTTATTGTATTGTCGTCAATTCATCCGATAGTTTGGTTGCCGCTAGTGGTGTCACTCTACTATGCATTTTACCGATGTCGTAGAGAGATTTATTTGGGTGGTGCGTATTTTATGACAATCATCTTTGTTTTATTATCCCTGCATTGGTTGAATATATCGTTTAATGACAATCTCGCAATTGCTGCATGGGTGAGTCTAGTTGGTTTTGGGTCTTTGTACTGGCTGTTGCGAATGAATAGGCAATCGTCAATTATTAGTGATATGACGCTGTGTGCCGCTGTAGTTCCAGCGACAGTGCTTCCAATGATTAATCTACTGGCAACATATGATTTGTCGTTCAAAATATTGGGGTGGCTAGCGGCTGTAGTAGCTTTTTATATGGCGGTACTTGCTAAACGAGATTGGCGAATAATGACAATAGCTGCACACCCGAGTCTAGTGTTGTTGCTTTACCTTATAGCGCAACGTCTTGACATTCCACTCGAATTCATGTCAGTCGTTGCCCTGATTGTTTTTGCGGTATTTTACGGTCTGGCTATTGTTGCGCGAATCAGAAAGATGTCGAGTCGTTGGTATTACTCTTCGTTCTATAGCGCCATCGGTTGGTCGGTAGTCTTATTGTCTATTGCTACATCAGTTAGCGCTACTGTGGTGTCAGTGATTCTGGCGTCGCTAGTGTGGATAATTAATGGTACAGCCTTGATGTTCGAAGGTGTTCCTAAAAAGAATATTTTATATTTTGATTCAGGTGTGATCCTGATTTTGTGCGGCGTTTTATTTACTATTAAAAACCTAGCCCTACCCGTTCACGCTATCACAATACCATATTTGTGGTCAGCGGCAATTCTTTCGGGAGCGGTGATGTCGTGGCGTTGGTTAGGGTATATTCATAAGTCTACGACAGTACACCTAGTGCTGGCTCTCTCTGCACTTAGTCTGCCAACTCTCGTTCTGGCGTTCGCAGGAGACAGTGTTATGGAAATATTATTCCTAATAGAGCATTCATTGATGGTTGTCATGGGGTTGGTGCTTAACAAACGACTGATTACGATCTGGGGTGCTGTATGTGTGACATTAGCTTTGATATATCTATTGTCGGGATACACTTATGTATTAGCTATTTTGGCTGGATTATCGATCATTGCGGCAGTGGTGGTTGTGGTGGCCAGGGGGCAAAGGAGCAAGCAGAAAAAGGTTGCAAAAAAGTAGATTTTGTGCCATAATATTGACGTATGAAAGAAAAAGCCATTATTGGGTCAACTGAGTTTGTGGATTTTGGCAAGCGAGCGCAAAAAGTCCCAGCTAAAATTGATACGGGCGCCGATTCCAGTGCGGTTTGGGCGAGCAATATTCGCATTGATAAAGATGGAGTGTTGAAGTTTTCTTTGTTTGGTAAAGGTTCGCCGTATTATAATGGTAAGGTATTTAAGAGAACTGATTATTCTGTAGCCAGCGTGCGCTCCGCAATGGGTCAAAATCAGATTCGTTATCGAACGCACTTTTGGGTGAAGCTTGGCGGGCGAAAAATTAAAATGCTGATGAATCTATCCGATCGGTCAAAGAATGAATTTCCGGTGTTAATTGGAAGACGGTCAATTTCTGGAAAATTCCTAGTGGACGTATCAAGAAAAAATGTTCGCAGGAAAAAACCGTCCGTAACTGCTAGTCTTAATGAAGAAGTAAAATTGAATCCATACGAATTTTATAAAAAATATCATCAGAAAGGTGAAGAAAAGTAATGCGAATTGCAATCTTATCCAACGGCAACATTAATTATTCGACGCTTCGCCTGAAAGAAGAGGCTGAAAAGCGCGGTCATCAAGTTAAAGTTATTAAGTATAAAAACTGCTACGTTTCAATTGACGAAAAGCACCCGACGGTCATCTACAAAGGTAAGGAGATCGGCGAGTTTGACGTGGTGATTCCGCGAATCGCGAGCCATATGACAAAGTACGGAACGGCAGTTTTGCGTCAATTGGAGATGATGTATCCGAAGGCGTTTTTCATGAATCGCTCGATTGCAATTACCAGGGCGCGGGACAAATTGCGCTCAACGCAGTTATTAGTTAAAGCGGGAGTGTCGATTCCGAAGACGGTCTTTTCTCGAAACGCGACTGACATTGATTCGCTCATTGAAGAGATTGGTGGTATGCCGGCGATTATTAAGTTGGCGCGTGGTACGCACGGAAATGGTGTGGTTCTGGCGGAAACTAAAAAGGCTGCCAAGTCGGTTCTACAGGCGTTTTATTTGACCAACTCGGACGGCACGAACGTACTGCTTCAGGAGTTTATTAGAGAGTCGGCTGGTGTCGATATTCGTGCGTTTGTGGTTGGCAGTCAAGTGGTGGCTAGTATGAAGCGTCAGAGTTTGGACGATGATTTCCGCAGTAATTTACACAAGGGCGGCGAAGGAACCAGTATAAAATTGACAGATTCTGAGCGTAAAATGTGCGTGAAAGCCGCTAAGGCAATGGGGCTAACGGTTGCTGGAGTTGACTTCATGAGATCAAGCCGTGGAGCTTTGGTGCTGGAAGTTAATGCTAGTCCAGGATTTGGAATTGAGAAAATTACTCGCCGAAATGTGGCTGGAAAGATAATCGAATACATCGATCGAAATGCCAAGCGTGGCAATAAAAAAGATAAAATCGGCGCTTAAGCATAAACTTGTTATAATAGGTTTATGGACGAGCCTCGTCACTCGACAGTAACTCAGACTGTCATCAAATGGATATTTATCTGCGGAATGCTGATGGTTATTGGTGGGGCAATTTTTTATGCTTTTCGAACGGTTTCGCCAAAAACGGAAATGATTTACCTTAATAAGACGATGCTTCAGGCGGAAATTGCTAATGACGAAGAATCGCAGCAGAAAGGTCTGTCCGGAAGGCTGGGAATTGATGAGAATTATGCCATGCTGTTCGTATTTGACCATAATGATCGTCATAAAATGTGGATGAAAGATATGAAGTTTTCGGTCGATATGATTTGGATCAATGATAAAAAGCGCGTTGTCTATGTAAAGCATAATGTCAAGCCGGATGCTGAGCCGCATGAAAAATATGCGCCACCAGTTCCCGCGAAGTACGTATTGGAGGTGAAGGCGGGTGTTGCTAAGCGGGCGAGCGTTACGGTTGGGTCACAGGTAAAATTTGATTTGGAGGAGGATAAATGAGCGTGATAATTCTATTTGGAGTAATTTTAGTAACGGTTTTTGTGGTTGCATTTGTTTCATCTCGAAGATTCGGTCCATTGGCGTTGGCGTTGGCGACGGGATTTTTACTGTCAGAATGGTGGGGTAGCTGGCTGACGGGGGTGCTGGACGGCTTGAAGTTGGAAACTGGTTTATTGCCAAATGGTGTAATTTCGGGATTAGTCTTAACGTTGGTTCCGCTAATTATGCTTCTTCTAAGCGGACCTAGATATCAGAAAAAACATGAGAGAATTGTCTCGGCGGTGGGAATCGCGTTTTTGACAGCAGCGCTATTGGTGGTTCCTCTGGGAAAATATATATCACTAGACGGACAGGCGTTGGAGTTGTATAAGATTTTCGCGAATAATTGGCGATATATGGCTACGTTTGGTCTGGTGTGCGGTCTAATTGACATTTTTTCACTACATACTGGTGGACATAAACTCGCTAAGCATTGACCTTTGTGTTGGTTTGTGCTAGGATGAAGAAAGCGGATATTCCGAATGGGTCCATAGCTCAGCTGGTTAGAGCACCTGCCTTTTAAGCAGGGTGTCCCGGGTTCAAGCCCCGGTGGACCCTCCAAATTTGAAATCGACTCCCTTGGCGGAGTCTTTTTTATGGCTTCGGATCCAGATATACTTTAAGTATGAATAGTTGGCTATTTAAGAAGTTGCATATTTCTTGGTTGGTGGCGGTGTGGTGCCTCGGTCTGACAATTGGCGTAATTTCCATCCATTACATACCGCGGTCGTTTGCGACGAACCCATTATTTTTATTGGTCGGGCTGATTATTTTTGTAATCGTGGCAATTTGGCGCTGGCGATTTTTTGTGATTTTAGCAATTATTTCTGGAGTTTTGATTGGTCTTTGGCGCGGTGAAATTGGCAGAAAAGGCGTGGAGGTTTATGATTCGTTAATCGGAAAAGTCGCAATTGTCCAGGGTCAAGTTTTGGAGGATCCTGATCTCGATAAAAATAGTCAAACGGTTCTTAGATTGGGCAATTTGCAGATGAATAATGAAAAATTGCCGGGACAAATTTGGGTGACGACGCCAGATAAAAATTCAATTAAGCGTAGTGATATCGTGAAGGTTAAGGGTAAAATGACGGCGGGATTCGGGGCTTTTTCAGCAAGTGTATATCGGGCAAAAATTATTAGTGCAGAAAGACCCGTTCCGGGTGATGTGGCGGTGGGAGTTCGTGATTGGTTTGCGAGGCGGGTCCGTGAGCATATTCCAGAGTCAGAGTCCGCGTTGGGGCTGGGATTTTTACTAGGTTTAAGGCGTGCTATGCCAACTGAATTAAGTGACAATTTGAAAATTGCTGGACTAACGCATATCGTGGTGGCGAGCGGCTATAATTTAACAATTTTAGTTCGTTTAGCGCGACGATTATTCGCCAAGCGATCAAAATATTTAGCGATGCTCAGCGCGGCTGTCATGATAATTGGTTTTATGGCGGTAACTGGATTAAGTCCCAGTATGTCGAGAGCTGGTTTGGTGGCGGGACTGAGTTTGGCGGCGTGGTATTATGGTCGGATAATTCATCCGCTAGTTCTGCTTCCCGTGTCGGCGGCAATCACGTTATTGATAAATCCGCAATTTGGTTGGGGCGATTTGGGCTGGCAATTAAGCTTTGCTTCATTTGCGGGTGTAATTATGTTGGCGCCGCTTCTGCACTCTTATTTTTTCGGCAATAAAGAGCCGGGCGCGTTTCGACAGATTTTAATTGAGACTTTGTCGGCGCAAATTATGACATTGCCACTACTTATGATGAGTTTCGGCGTTATTAGTAATGTGGCGTTAATCGCGAATATGTTGATTTTGCCGTTTGTGCCGCTAGCGATGCTGCTGACATTTATGTCGGGCGTGCTGGTTTTTGTGCCGATGATTGGCGCGTTGATTGCAATTCCGACGACGTGGCTACTTGGTTATATGATCCAAGTCACCAATTGGACGGCTGGATTTGAATGGGCTCAAATGGAAGTTAGTATCAATTTGTGGCAATGTGCGGCTTTATATGTGGCACTAATTTTGGCAATGACTTGGATGAAAAAGCAAACTAAATTAGACCTCGCTAAGATAAATATTGTGGAGTAGTGTATAATAGTAACAGATTGAAATAGCAAATAACTTTAGGAGAAAATATGTCAGGACACAGTAAATGGGCTACAACTCACCGACAAAAAGCGATTGTTGACGCTAAGCGCGGCGCGATTTTTACGAAATTGGGTAATCAAATTGCTATTGCAGCACGTGGCGGCACAGACCCAGCGCTGAACTCAAGTTTGGCGATGGCAATTGAAAAAGCTAAGGCCGCAAATATGCCTAGTGCAAACATTCAGCGAGCAATTGATCGAGTGGCAGATAAAAGTGCGGCGGCTTTGGAAGAAATTGCTTACGAAGGTTATGGTCCTGGCGGCGTGGGCGTTATTATTGAAACGGCGACAGATAATCGTAATCGAACATTGCCAGAGGTAAAAACTGCGTTGGTTAAAAATGGCGGGCGAATTGCTGATGCTGGTAGTGTGATGTTCCAATTTACACGCAAAGGCGTCATCACTATCAAAGGCAGCGGGGAAGATTTGTTGCTGGCGGTTTTGGACGCTGGCGCCGAAGATGCTGTCGAGGAAGATGGCGAGATTATCGTGTATACAGAGTTGAAAGATTTGGCGAGCGTGCGGAATAAATTGGTTGAACAAGGCTTGAAGGTTAAAGATGCGGAGTTGCGATATATTGCTAACACGCCGATAGAAATTGCCGACATGGAAACTGCACAGAAATTGATGAAAATGATTGATGCGTTGGACGATTTGGATGACGTTGTGAATGTTCATACAAATGCGGATATCACGGCGGAATAAAATCATCGCTTTAAGGAATCGCTCCTTTTTTGGGGCGATTTTTAATTTGACAAAAAGTACGATAAACTAAAGATGATTAACCATAAGCAAGGAGCGAGCATGAAGTATTTGCGCAACACACTACTTATGATACTAGCCGCGGCGCTAATAATGCCGTCGCCGTTGGTTTTGGCGGAAGGTGTTTCAAGTGCTACTCAAGAGTCGAAAGTTGATGACGTTCAGACTGTTGATAATAGTCTTAAATCGGCTGAGGAAGCGAAAGATCCAGTTGTTGACAAGGATCAGATCGATAGCAATTCACCTTCTCAATCAAGTGAAAATCCCGAGACTCCAACGGAGAATTCGTCTACAAATAGTCCGAGCGAAAATCCTGCCGCCAATGAGTCTTCAAAGTCTGAGCCAAATCCCGAATCTGAGCCACCAAAAATAGATAAGTCAGATGAAAGAACAGAAGAAAATGCGACGATATTAATTTCAAAGATTAGTCAGGATAAAAAATACATTGAGATATATAATCCGACGAATCAGAATGTTGACTTGACTGGTTGGAAAATAGAGTATTACGCTGGATCTGGCACTAAAACCGTTGGAAAGATTTTCAAGGATGAAGTAATCTTGGCGAACGGATTTTTGGTCTTGTCGAACGATAAGATGTTGGCGGGCGCCATAAAGTTTGATAATAATTTGGGTTTGGCTCAAAATGATGGATCGGTCGTGTTGTCGCGTTCGGACGGGTCGGTCGCAGATACCGTTGGCTGGGGAAATAATTCAAAGTCTGCAGGCTCACCAATTAAAGGTGGTGTGAAAATTGTTTGGCGCTGTTTTATTGGTGAAAATATTATTGATTCGAAAAATAATTCCACTGATTTTTTATCGAGTAAAGGTTCTGATAATCAGGAAATTGTGCCGTATTCACGACCAAATTGCAAAACCCCAGATTCCAAATCTGAATCTCCAAAGGAGTTGAATAAATGTGAAGGTCTGAAGCTAAGTGAAATCGCATCGAACATTGATGAGCAATTCATTGAAATTATTAATTCTGGCGAAAAAACCGTCATTACGACGGGCTGTAAATTGACGGTTGGCGATTCTGGCGTTCGTGAAAATATTGGTAACATCGAATTAAATCCGGGTGAATTTTTAACGATCAAAATAAAAAACACGAAGCTGAAATTGCCAAAAACAAAAGGAAAAATTTATTTACTGGACGAGGCTGGCTCGAAAATTGACATCGCTGAATATAACAATATACCAAAAGGCGCCTCGTGGAGTTTGATTGATGATGAGTGGATACAAACGTTTATGATAACTGAAAATTCTGAGAATATCTTTAAGGAATATTTGGATTGTCAGAATGGTTACGAGCGAAATGCGCTGGGCAGATGTGTGAAAATTGCCATCCCGCCCGTTGAAAGCCCTTGTCCTGTTGGTCAATATCGTCATCCAGAAACTCTCCGTTGTCGAAAAATTGAAGCGGCAAAAACTATTACGCCTTGTAAAGATGGCTATTATCGTAGTGAAGAAACTGGCAGATGTCGATCTATCGCATCGGTTGCGGCAAAAACCTTGAAGCCTTGCCCGGAGGGTCAATTCCGCAATTCGGCTACGGGTCGATGTAAGAAAATTGCCTCCACTGACGATATAGCAAAAGAATGTCCAGAAGGATTTGAGCGTAATCCGCAAACTAAGCGATGTCGAAAGATAAAATCTGCAAATATGCCAACTGTTGGCTCGGCGGCTACTGAAGTTAAGCAGGTCGCTGGCGCTACTTGGGGTTGGTGGGTGTTTGGTGGCGTGAGTTTACTGGTCGTCGGTTATGGCGTATGGCAATGGCGATGGGAAATTTCGCAATTTGTACGAAAAATCCGCGAAAGCATTAAATCCGCTAACGGCAAATAATTGCTATAATAAAGATATGAGAATTATCGGGATTGACCCGGGAACGGGGATTTTGGGGTTTGGTGTGATTGATTTTTCTCGTGGCAAGTTCAAGATGGTCACGGCGGGAGTTGTGACGACGCCGGCACATACGCCAATTGATGAAAGGCTTGAAGATATTTTCGATAGCCTGACAGAGATTATTGCCGAAACAAATCCTGATGTCATGTCGATTGAAAAGCTATTTTTTGCGCGTAATGTTACGACGGCGATTTCTGTGGCGGAGGCGCGCGGTGTGGCGATGTTGACTGGGCGAAAAGCTGGAATGCCGATTGCTGAATATACGCCACTGCAAATAAAACAAACTTTGACCGGATATGGCAAGGCTGATAAAAAGCAGGTCCAGGAAATGGTGCGTCTTAATTTGGGTTTGAAAGATGTTCCGAAGCCGGATGACTGCGCGGACGCTTTGGCTGCAGCAATTACACACGCGGCGATGAATCGGGTATAATTGAAATATGATTGCACATGTTTTTGGAAAAGTTGCTGAGAAGTTTAACGGCTCGTTAGTCATTGATGTTCATGGTGTTGGATATGAAGTTAGCGTGGCGACTAATGATTTTGACGCAGTGATATTAGATCAAGAAGTGAAATTTTACACTTATCATCACGTGCGCGAACAGTCTGAGGAATTGTTTGGGTTTTCGAGTTTGGCGGCGAAAAAGTTATTTGAAATGCTAATCACGGTTCAGGGGGTTGGTCCGAAGGCTGCGCTGTCTATTTTGAGCTTGGGTGATGCCGAGCAAGTGCGCAACGCTATTGCTAACGCTGACAGCGGCTTTGTACAAAAGGCTACTGGCGTCGGCAAAAAAACTGCCGAGCGAGTGGTGGTCGATTTGAGCGATAAAGTTGGTTTACCGACTCATTACGGACGAACGGAAACCCCGCTACAGACTGAATTAAACACTTCTGATGAGGCCTTGGAGGCATTGATGGCTTTGGGCTATACATTAGCGGATGCCACTAAGGCGCTTGAAAATGTCGATGTCAATTTGCCGACATCTCAGCGAGTAACTGAGGCGCTGAAGAAATAAAAAGGACGCTAAAAGCAATAGCGTCCTCGTAATGATAATTAGTTTTCTTACGGCTCAATAATAATTTTTTTATTTGACCAAAATGAAGGCTGGTAGTGAATTTTAATTTTTGAATCTTTTGCAACCTCAAAAATAACAGAACCTTCTTTTTTGCCGTTGACTGCTAGGTCGCCAGACCCTAGGTTGTCGCTTGCGGTGAAGGCTGTGCCGCTTGGCCCTTCAATAGCGCCATTCGCATCTTCTATTTTCCAGTCGAACGTATTAAATGATAGTTCGCTATCTGATTTGTTGACGATTGAAACATTTGCTTTAACATATTCTTTGCCGTCACTGGCTTTAATGAACTGGTTACCAGAATCCCAATTGCGATCAATTGATTTAACGGTCACCTCCTTGCCGTCGAAAGCGATAGTTTCACCAACTTTGAAAGTAGTTTTTTCGGTTGGTTTATTTTCCGAAGTAGCGTTATTATTGTTTGTATTGACGACAGTGGCTTTGTTCTGTTGCGATGCGCTGGATACTCCAATCACAATAATAACAATAATTACCCAAAACCACACCTTCTTAAAAATTGGTTTTTTCTCGCTTGTGTTCATCATCCCCTCCTATGAGATGTGCCGCCCAACAAAAAGGACAGCCGTTAAATTTGGCTGTCTACACCTAGAACGCAAGTTTACGCTCGATAACGGCTGCCCATTATGCACGTAAACAATGCGCTCAAAACGCCTGGTTCTAGATGTAGACACCCCTATTGTACTACAAATGATATAATTAGTGTATGGCAATTGAAAGAATAGTTGATACAAGTTCGCATGATGATGATTCTGAAGAGCAGCGAATTGAGGTGAGTCTGCGTCCGCAGAGCTTTGCTGAGTATGTTGGTCAGGAAAGATTAAAACGTAATTTGCGCTTGGCGATTGATGCTGCTAAAAAGCGCGGCGAGCCGTTGGATCACGTATTATTATATGGTCCGCCGGGGCTTGGTAAAACAACTATGGCGACGGTGATTGCTAATGAAATGGGCACGAATCTGCGGATTACTAGTGGTCCGGCTATTGAAAAAGCGGGCGACTTGGCGTCGATTCTGACTAATTTGTCGGACGGCGATATTCTGTTTATCGATGAGATTCATCGGTTAGGGCGATCAGTGGAGGAAATCTTGTACTCCGCAATGGAAGATTTTAAGCTGGATATTGTGATTGGAAAAGGTCCGGCAGCGCGATCAATTCGATTGGATTTGCCGCGATTTACGGTGATTGGTGCGACGACACGAACCGGAAGTTTGGCGGCGCCTTTGCGTGATAGGTTTGGGCATATTTACCGCTTGGAATTTTACACGCCAGAGGATATTGCGAAAATTGTGACGCGTAGTGCGAAGATTTTGGAGTCGTCAATTCGAAGTGAAGCGGCGGATTTATTGTCAACGCGAGCGCGCTTGACGCCACGTATTGCCAATAGACTTCTTAAGCGAGTTCGTGACTACGCCGACGTTAATGGCGACGGAATAATTGATGTAAAAACTACAACCAGCGCTTTGGAAATGCTGGAAGTGGATGAGTTGGGTTTGGATCCGGCTGATCGTAATTTATTGCAGTCGATTCTGGAAAATTATGGCGATAACCCTGTTGGCTTAACAACAATTGCGGCGTTGACTGGTGACGAGGCGACAACAATTGAGGATTTTTATGAACCATATCTGCTACAAATTGGATTTATTGAGCGTACACCGCGTGGTCGTCGAGTGACGATTAAGGCAAAGCGACATTTGGGAAAATAGTTATCGTATTCTTTGGCTTTTTGTGTTTTAATAAAACCAGACAAACTTAGCTAGGAGTCGCCATGGGCAAAAAACAAGGCCATCTTAAGTTCTGTCGTGCTATAATATTACTATAGAAACTCTCTGTTAATCAGAGAGTTCTTTTTTTGGACAAT